>JAZNQU010000141.1:0-8598 GCA_045590315.1 Eubacteriales bacterium | reverse complement strand
GAGTATCGGACGGACTTTCGAGCGACTGCCGTAACCTCGGCGAGGCGATCGAGGCAGGAAACTCTGACGCAAAGCTTGCAATAGACATTCTTACATATCAGATAAGAAAGTACATCGGCGCGTATTCTGCGGCGATGAACGGACTTGACGCGCTCGTATTTACCGCAGGAATCGGTGAAAACCGAACGGAGATAAGACGTGATGCATGCCGCGACATGGACTTTTTCGGAATTCTTCTTGATGAAGAAAAAAATGCGCAGACAAAGCTTCAGGGCGACAACGTATGCATTTCAAAGCCCGAATCCAAGGTTAAGGTGTACGTAATACCGACCAACGAGGAGCTTATGATAGCAAAAGATACTGAAAGGATTGTATCAGCACTTTAATAATAAAAGCCTTCTCCGCAGGGGAAGGCTTTTTTGTGCCCGAAAAAACTCCTTCCGTCACGGCAATTTGCCGAGCCACCTCCCTCGGAGAGGGAGGCAAAAAAGCGTAGGCTTTTCTTTTTTCTCTGATGCTTGAAATATTAACAAATAGCGCGGTATAATATATTCAAGTAATATATTTAAGGATATACAAATGAAAAAAATCGGAACTATAAATATAATAATGCTTGCATTGTCGGCATTTGTTCTTATATGCTACTTGCCGTACCTATGCCTTGTTCTTGCTAACGGCGAAGCTTTTATGGCTTGCTTTATTCCTTTTGTTGTGGTAGTCGCATCAAGCGTGCCGGCTTTCCTTTTTATAAAATACAAAGACAGGCTTAATAGCTTTTTCAAAGCTCTGCGAATCGTTTATATTTCGGGTATGTGCTTTTATTTTGTAACCTTTCTTTCGTTTGGCGTATACATCGGCGCGTGTGCAAGCGTTGATGCCAATACGGCTTCCGTGCAGTTTGCCGAAACTGACGGCAGCGGCAAGGGAGATATCGTGCTTGTGTTCGGCTGCCGTACTTACGGATACACTCCGAGCTGGCAGCTTAAAAGCAGACTTGATACAGCTCTGAAGCTTCTTGAAGCTCTCCCTGATGCCGTGTGCGTAGTATCGGGCGGCGAGGGAGTGAACGAGGGAGTTGCCGAGGCGTACTCTATGCAAAGGTATCTTGCCGACAGAGGAATTGACAGCTCACGTATATATGCAGAGCCGAACTCCCGCAACACGTATGAAAACATTGAGTTTTCTATAGCATTGATTGAAGAAGCGGGCATTGAATATGAAAGAGTTATAGGAGTTTCCTCGGATTTTCATATTCCGCGTGTAAAGTACCTGTTTGATTACTACGACGTTACGGCAGACGCTGTATCTGCACCCTCGCGCGATTTTTGGCAATTCTTTATGAGCATCGTGCGTGAATATATGGCGTATGTTAAGCTCTTTCTTGTAACCGCGTTTTAAAAACTGAATATACTGTAAGAAAAAATATCGGGGGGATTTTTATAAACAAACCTCTTATACTTCTTACAGCACAACACGATGACGGCGACAATAAGTTTTCTCTGCGATTTGCTTATACCGAGGCGGTAATAGCGGCAGGGGGCGTTCCTGTTGCGGCAACGCTTACAGAAAACGAAGAGTATATATATAATGCTCTGAGTGCCGCCGACGGACTTCTTCTGACGGGCGGCGACGACGTCGCAACAGAGCTTTACGGCGAAATACGGACCGAAAAATGCGGGCCGGTCTCGCCTTTGCGTGATAATTTTGAAATAAAGATGATAAAAGCATCACTTGAAGCAGGTATACCCGTACTCGGTATATGCCGGGGGATACAGGTGATGAACGTAGCACTCGGCGGGACACTTTACGAAGATATGTGTGGGCATAAGCAGGGACTTGACAGGCATATGCCGAGCCATAGTGTCAGTACTTCGGGCGCGCTTTCGGGTATATATCCGCCGGTGGCAAAAGTCAACAGCTTTCATCATCAGGCGGTAAAAGATGTCGCACCAAGCCTTGACAAGTGTGCCGAAAGCGATGACGGTTATACTGAGGGGATATATATGCCCTCGCACACGTTTTTTGTCGGCGTGCAGTGGCACCCCGAGCATATGCTTGAAAGTGATATGAGCGCAAAAAGGCTGTTTGAAACATTTATACATAACTGTGATAATTACAGGAAAGGAAGAAAAAATGATAAAGGATCTCGTACTTAAAAACAGAAGCTACAGAAGCTTTGACAGAAGCGTAAAAATTGAAAAAGATACCCTTCTTAAGCTTATCGACACAGCAAGGATAACGCCGTCTGCGATGAATCTTCAGCCGCTGTTGTATGTACCGCTTACTGAGGCTTATGCTGACAGAATACTTCCTTATACTAATTGGGCAAAAGCGCTCAAGGATATAACGCTGCCGCCCGTGGGAATGGGGCCTGGCGCGTTTATACTTTTGTGTATAGATAAAGAGCGCACACCGAATCCCGCGCCTGCGATGCGCGACGTTGGAATAGCCGCACAGACGATTCTTTTAGCGGCGACTGAAATAGGTCTCGGCGGCTGTATGCTCGGAAGCTTTGACGGCGCGAAAATAAAGGCTGAGCTTGGTCTTTGTGATAATATCGAAGTTGTTTTGTGCGTGGCACTCGGAAAGCCCGGTGAAAAAATCGTGCTTGAGGAGATGGAAAAGGACGCGTCTGTTATGTACTTCAGAGACAGTGAAAACACGCACCACGTACCCAAGCGCAGACTTGAAGATATTATAATTGACGTAGAATAAAAAAGAGGTCAAGCGGTAAGCTTGACCTTTTTGTATGAACTTAATAATATCTCAAACAAGCAACTACCTTGCCCAGTACAATTACTTCGTTTACAATAATCGGCTCCATAGTGGAATTTTCGGGCTGCAAGCGGAAATGACCGTTTTCCTTGTAGAACGTCTTGACTGTTGCCTCGTTATCAACAAGTGCCGCGATTATCTGTCCGTTTTCGGCATACTCGCACTTTTCAATAACGATAATATCGCCGTCAAGTATTCCCGCTTCAATCATACTTTCACCCTTGACTCTGAGTGCAAAGAGCGTTGACGGGTCGGCGTGAATGTTTGGAGAAACGAAATCAACGTATCCCTCTAAATTTTCTTCGGCAAGAATGGGAGAGCCTGCCGCTATCTGACCGAGCAGGGGAATCTTGCCCTCGGGTCTTTTACCGGAGTCACCGTCGCTTCCGCTTTCTACCTTAAGAGCACGGCTCTTGTTCGATTCACGGCGAATAAGCCCCTTTTCTTCAAGCCTTTCTAAATATGCGTGTACAGTGGAAGTGCTTTTCCAGCCGAGCGCTGCAGATATATCGCGCACACTCGGCGCAAATCCCTCGCTTTTGACTTTGCTGCTTATAAAATTATACAGCGCGCGTTCCTTATCGGTAAGCTTCATGGCGATCCTCCGCTTCTATATAATACCGAACAAATGTTCGTCTCCGCTTATAGTATAGCACCCGAAATCCGTTTTGTAAATAGGAAATATACATTTTTACAATTTGTTCATAACTTGATGGCAAAATAAAACCCGAAAACCGCGCTTGTAACGGCTTTCGGGTAGCTTAGTCGGGGAAGAGCGAGAGCGCGTATTCGCTTTTTAAGATAGCGCATTTTCCAATATCGCGGTAATCGCCTTTTATTTTCATAGAGCCTTTTGCAACGCCCTCGAACTTCATATTGCATTTTTCCATAACACGGCGGCTTGCTTCGTTGCCGACGATGTATTTGGCTTCGATGCGGTGCAGATCAATCTCGTTGAAGCCGAAATCAAGTATGCGGCTTACCGCCTCGCAGGCGTAACCGTTGCCGGCATATAAAGGATTGATAACGTAGCCTATCTCGCCGCAGTTGTTTTCGGTATCAATCGTTGTAAAACCGCAGGTGCCTATCATTTTGTTTTCACTTTTGAGTATTATCGCCCAGTCGTAAAAATCGCCGTCGCGGTAGCGCGACTGTATGTAGTTTAGATACTGTTCTGTATAGGAAAGGCTTTCGTGAGGAGACCAGAGAAGGAATTTTGTTACTTCTTCCTTTTGGGCGTACTCGTACATATCAGGAGCATCGCTTCGCTTCATTTGGCGGAGTATAAGCCTGTCACATTCAAGAGTGGGCATAGAAGAAAAAATATTAAAAAGCTTGTCGCGCTTGGTGAAAAATCTCATACTCTGCCTCCTTCGAAAAAATCGAACAATTATATTATACATAGAATAAGCGAAAATATCAATAGTAAAGTAAAAATAAATAAAAAGGAGAGAAAAACGTATTTTGTTATGAATTTTTTTAAAAAACTATTGCATTTTCACTTGAATTATGTTACAATAAAATCCGCACGAATAAAAGGCCCGTTGGTCAAGCGGCTAAGACACCGCCCTCTCAAGGCGGAAACGGGGGTTCGATTCCCCCACGGGTCACCAGATTAAAACACACCATCTTTGATGGTGTGTTTTGATTTTTACAGTATATTCTTTATTTCATCGAGCGAGTTTACAATGTAGTCAGCACATACGTCTTTTGGCACATCAATTTTATCGTGATTATACCAGCACGTCTTTATACCGCACGCGTGCGCGCCGTTTATGTCTGCTGTGAGCGAATCGCCTATCATTATAATTTCGTCTTTGCTTATCGGTGCAAGGTAGTCAAAGCAGGCGTCAAAGAACTTCTTTGACGGCTTTGGCTCGCCTATTTCCTCCGATATGAACAGGTGCTTGAAATAGTCTATAAAACCGGCTTTTGTGAGTCGGTTTTTCTGTTGCATTGCAGATGCGTTGCTTGCCGTGCAGAGAATATATTTCTCCTTTAAGTAGTCAAGTATGTCTTTCGCGCCCTTTACATGGACAGCGCTTTGCTTGACGTGACCGACAAACAGCTTTTCAAATTCCACTCCGTCGGCATCAACACCGGATTTTGCAAAGACCTTATTAAAGCGTATCCTGTGAAGCTCCTCACGCGTGAGCGTACCTTTTTCTATATCATGCCAGAGCTCGGCGTTGACTTCAAAAAACGCGCTCATTATGTTATCGGGCAGTGTAATACCCATATCGGCGGCAGACTTGTGAATAGAGTCTTCTGCACACAGATTAAAGTCGAGAAGTGTATTGTCTACGTCGAGAAGAACGGCTTTTATCATTGTTCTCACTTACACCATCTGGGGAGTGATCTTATCTACCCACTCAAAAGCCGCAGCCTTTTCTTCAGGCTTTACACTCTTTAAGAAGGGAAGAAGTCCGCCCTTGATAAAAAGAACGTCGTCAATGACATTAGCGCCTGCTTCGCTGACAAGCTTCTTGAGTGCTTCAGCACCCTCTGCAGGTCCGTCTACGATGAACGCTACGTTGTTTGCTCTCTCTTTTGTAAGCTCCTTCAAGAAGCGCTCAAGCGCTGTGTCGGGTGTTTTTGCAACACTTGCAACGATTATAACAAGTCTTTCCTTGTTGCATGAGTATGCGGGGGGAATCTTGTCATAGCTGTTGGCAACGTCGCTTGCGTACTTTGCTACGATGTCGCTTGCAAGAGTGTGAAGCTTGCCCTTTGATGAATAAACAAGTGCTCTGAGTTTCATTTTAAATACCTCTCTATGTTAAATTATTTTTTGATTTAGTAAAGTGTTCTCGAAGGAAAACTCCTTCCGTCACGGCGTTTTGCCGTGCCACCTCCCTCAAAGAGGGAGGCAAAATAACTGCATTTTAAGGCTCCCTCTTCGAGGGAGCTGTCAGCGGAGCTGACTGAGGGAGTCAATTCCTGCCATTTTTTGTGCAGGAACACCAAAGGTGATTGTGATTTATTTTTTAGCTGAAATGAGTTTCTTTGTACCTTCAAGAAGTGCCTTTAAGAATATGTCTGCTTCTTCTTGTGTATTGTTTGCATTAAGACTTATGCGCAGGGTGGAGTCTGCCTCACGTTCTGTAAGACCGAATTTTAAAAGTGTGTTCGATACGTGCCCCGTATTTGACGAGCAAGCCGAGCCGCTTGACACGTATATTCCCTCAGACGAGAGAAAATGTAACATTGTCTCGCTTTTTATGTCAGGCAAACGAAGGCTGATAATATGCGGTGCGCGCTCGCCTTTAGGCAGATTAAGTTTTATATTTGCAAATTCGGTACCTGTTTCTATAGCACTGCAGATATAATCGCGAAGTGAAGTAGTTTTCTTTATGTCTGCGATAAGCTTTGCCGAGCCTGCTCTTACTGCCGCGCCGAAGCCTGCAACGCCTATCGTGTTTTCGGTTCCCGAACGAAATCCCTTTTCCTGACCGCCGCCGTATATTATCGGCACAAGCTTTCTTGCTTTGAAAACGGCAGGGTCAACGTAAAGAGCGCCCACGCCCTTTGGTCCGTGTATCTTGTGTGAAGACAATGTAATCATATCCGCACCAAGAGATATTGGCGTAAATTTCATCTTCATAAAGCCCTGTACTGCATCGGTGTGTACAAGCGCTTCGGAATTTTTCGATTTAACTATGCGCGATATTCTTTTTATGTCGTTTACAGCGCCCGTTTCGTTATTTACGAGCATTACGCTGACGATTACGGTGTTTTTATCAACCTCGGCTTCGAGTGAACTGTAGTCGAAGATACCGTCTTTTGTCGGTATGCGTACCACGGTAAACCCGTCGCGCTCAAGCTTTGCTGCCGACTCAAGCACGGCAGGGTGCTCGCTGTCTGAAACTATCACCTTTTTGCCGGGGATGAACTTTTTTGCATAGCACGCACCGAAAAGAGCAAGGTTGTCAGCTTCCGTGCCCGATGCGGTGAAAATTATCCTGTTGTCGCCAAGAGACGACACATTCTTAACTCCAAGTGCGGAGAGTATCTCGCCACGTGCGCGCGTCATTATCTTTTCGGCAGAAACGCCCTTGTCGTGCATTGACGAGGGGTTGCCGTAAAGAGTGTCCATTACCTCGCTTATGCGCGATTTTGCTTCATCTGAAAGCGGAGTTGTCGCGCTGTTGTCAAAATATATTTCTTTCATCACTTTTCAAAAACGATGTTGTCAGCCATGTATATAACGTCTTCTATATGCTCGTCATACTTGTCAGGAAGAGCTGTATATGTGAAGACGTAAACTTCGGGTTGAGAAGTAAACATTCCGGCATTCTGCAAATAGCATACGATTTGCATAAACTTGTATTCTTTTCCTGCAATACTTGCTGTATAGATGTACTTTTTTGCATCCATGCCGCCGAGAGTTGTGTCCGTTCCCTCTTCTTCGTATGCCATTTCACCGAAAACGGTTGTAAATTCTTCTGAAAACTGCGACCAATACGTTTCGGCAGAAGTCGCTTCTCCTGCGTCAAAGCCCATCATTGAAACGTTTGATGTATCAAATTCGCTGACCATTGCAGAAGTCATACCGTTTTGCTCGCCTATCTGCCAGGTGTCGACCATATAAAAATGGTATCCGATACCCTCAGACGAGATTTCAACGCAGCCTTCGGGGACATTCGGCTCATTTTTCGAGCAGGAAACGAGTGCGCCTGCTATTATGATAAGTGTTAAAACAAGTGCAAAAATACGCTTAGTAATCATTTTTTAGATTCCTTTTTCAAAACCGCACAACACGGGTATTTTACATTATTATACTTCTTATTTGACTCTGTGTCAACGAAGTATTTGTTAATTTGGATATTTTTGCAAAGAAAAAAACGGCTGTTTCAGCCGTTTTTGAATTATTTTGGTTTACCCTTGAAAATAAGTGCGGCGAGAAGTGAGAATGTCATAGCGGCGGTAATGCCTGCGCTCGCCCCTGTGAGACCTCCCTTGAGTACACCGTAAAGTCCCTCTCTTGCAACGCTCTCTTTTACACCGCAGGCAAGAGTATAGCCAAATCCCGTCAGCGGTACCGTTGCCCCACTTCCTGCGAAGTCTACAAGCGGCTCGTATAAGCCGATACCCGTGAGTATTACTCCTGCAACAACGTACGATACAAGAATTCTTGCCGGAGTAAGCTTTGTTTTGTCAATCAGCACCTGCGCTATAACACACAAGAGTCCTCCGATTACAAAAGCCCATATATAATCCATCATATCCGATAATCCAGCCTTAATTTTATTTTGACAGCATTTCAATTTTCAAAAGATGTCCGATACCGGGGATAGAAAGGCCCTGAAGCAAGCTTGAAGGAGACATCATCGCGCCGGTTGCCATAAAGAGAATGCGTTTAATATCTAAATTTTTCAACTTTTCAAGAAAATGTGAGGCGAGTACAATACCGCTGCAGGCGCAACCCGAGCCGCCTGCGTGCATATCCTGTCTTTGACGGTCATAGATTACAAGTCCGCAGTCGTAGTGGTTTTTTGAAATGTCGTACCCCTCGTTTTTCATAAATTCAACGAGAATCGACGAGCCCTCGTATCCGAGGTCGCCTGTTATGATAGCATCAAAATCTTCGGGAGCCTCGCCGCTGTCACGAAAATACCGTATAAGCGTATCAACGGCGGCAGGAGCCATAGCCGCGCCCATATTGCTGATGTCGGTGATGCCCTTGTCAACGACTGTTCCGGGTAAAACTGCTGTTATTCTCGGGCGAAGACCGGTTTTTGTTCCTACGATAAACGCCGCCGCGCCCGTTACCGTCCACTGCGCGGTTGGTGTTCGCTGACCGCCGTATTCGAGAGGGAAGCG
>JAZNQU010000140.1:0-4616 GCA_045590315.1 Eubacteriales bacterium | reverse complement strand
CCCGCTTGGCCTCCGACTTGTTTGAAAAGAAGACAGGTCGCCGCGTTCTCTGCAACAAGCCCTATTCGGGCACAGAAGTAATCAAGGATTACGGGCGCGAGCACATTGACACCGGTGCACTTATCGTTTACACTTCCGCCGATAGTGTTTTTCAGATCGCCGCTCACGAAAAAATAGTTGCACCTGAAAAACTATATGAGTATTGCAAAATAGCGCGCAAAATTCTTTGCGGCAAGCATGCAGTAGGCAGAGTTATTGCTCGCCCGTTTATCGGCGACTATCCCGACTTCAAGCGCACGGCAAACCGCCACGACTTTTCGCTCGAGCCTACGGGAGAAACGATGCTTGACGCAATAAAGGCGGCAGGCGGTGACGTTATTGCGATTGGCAAGATCACAGACATTTTTGCCGGAAAAGGTGTAACGAAAACGCTTCTCTCGAAATCAAACGACGAGGGTATGAAGCTAACAGAAGATATGCTCAAAGAAAGCTTTAACGGTCTATGCTTTACAAATCTCGTTGAATTTGATTCGGTTTACGGTCACAGAAACGATATTGACGGTTATGCAAAGGCGTTGTCCGAAGCGGATGCACAGATTGCAACCTTTATCAGAAAGATGAATGAAGACGATATACTGATAATTACTGCTGACCATGGATGTGATCCCGGAGATATAAGCACCGATCACACCCGTGAATACACTCCCCTGCTCGTATACGGGCAGAAAATTAAGCCTGTTAATCTTTCGACTCGCGCGAGTTTTGCCGACATAGCGGCAACGGTATGTGATTTGCTTGATATTGAGTACAAGACTCCGGGCAAAAGCTTTGCAAACCTTATTTCTAAATAATGGAGGAAACATGGATTTTCTTGATACTATAAAAAAGAAGCGTACGGGAGAGACTCTCGCGAATGCAGAAATAGACTTTTTAGTCAGGGGTGTTTGCGACTCATCTATTCCTGATTATCAGCTTTCGGCATTTCTTATGGCAGTTTGCTTTAAAGGGATGACTCCTGAGGAAACTGCATATCTTACAAATGCTATGGCAAACTCGGGCAGTACGCTTGATCTCTCGATATTCGGAAAGCTTTCCGCTGACAAGCACAGTACGGGTGGAGTTGGCGACAAGACTACACTTATCGTTGCTCCTATTGCCGCGGCGCTCGGTTGCAAAATTGCAAAAATGTCAGGTCGCGCACTCGGTCACACGGGCGGTACTATTGACAAGCTTGAGAGCATTCCCGGTTACAGAAGCGAGCTTACGCCCACTGAATTTATAAAGCAGGTTGAAGATATAAACATAGCTGTCGTCGGTCAAAGCGGTTCACTTGCTCCTGCGGACAAGGCGCTTTATGCGCTCCGAGACGTTACAGGCACGGTTGAATCCGCCCCTCTTATAGCGTCAAGCGTTATGAGCAAAAAAATCGCCGCAGGCTCGCATAATATCGTCCTCGACGTAAAGGTCGGCAGTGGTGCTTTTATGCGTGATATTGACTCTGCAAGGGAGCTTGCCGTTATGATGACAGATATAGGCAGACGCTGCGGCAGGAATGTACGCGCTGCCCTTACCGATATGAATAAGCCACTCGGGTACGCTATAGGCAACGTTCTCGAAGTTAAAGAAGCAATTGATGTGCTCGGCGGCAGAGGTCCCGACGATCTGCGCGATATTTGTGTAACACTTGCCGGAATGATTGTCGGCGCTGTCAGAGGCTTGCCCGATTCTGAGGCAATAGAGCTTGCACGAGAAACACTTGCTTCGGGTGAGGCATACAAAAAATTTGTTGAATGGCTAGAAAGACAAGGCGGTGACACGCGCTATATAACAGCTCCCGATATGTTTGGACGAGCAAATGTTATAGTTGAAGTCAGGGCTGACAGTGACGGTTATATCAGCACTATGAATACAGAAAAGATTGGTCTTGCAAGCACAAAACTCGGTGCAGGCCGTACGGACAAGACCTCAAAAATTGATCCGCTTGCAGGCATTATGCTTACAAAAAAGACGGGCGACAAGGTAAGTTGCGGTGATATTATCGCAGAGCTTCACACGTCAACTCCCGAACTTGCAGAGCAGGCATCTGAGATATTCAAGTCTGCTATCAATATTTCTGACCAAAAACCTGCAACACAACCGTTGATACTTGAGATCATATAAAAAAGGAACGGGTTATCCCGTTCCTTTTACTTCTTTCTGACTTCATCAAGCCCATAATACATTGCAATCGCAGTATTTGGCCAGGTAGTTGAGTCTTCGTTTAAGTCTCCTATTGAAACGTACGGATCAAAGCGCGAGTGTCCATATATTGCTTCAAGCTCGACTTCGCTTATTCCCTCTCTCTTTGCCTCGTTTATTACTTCAACACGTGCGTCAACTGCCGCTTTTGTCGTTGTAACATCATTATAAGCCTGTTTATAGTCGCGGGCAAAGACAAATCCGAGGCAAGCAGCTACCATACATACTGCTATATTTGTTTTTCTTCCAAATGTACTTGGCATAGCTTGCGACATAGCGCTTATGAGTGTGATTGCCATCAAAACTGTCGGTCCGCTCCACACGCGAAGCGGAAAATAGGGTGAAAGTATCATTGAATAAACTGACGCAAGCGTTCCGATTAAAAATATCGCTGTGAGCAAAAAGTCTCCTGCTCTCTTACCTCTCACAAATCCTATTATTACGAAAACGAGAAGCAGAATAAGCATTACACCGTGATATTTGAAAAAGTCCTCGCTTATTAACTGAAAACGCGCAATCCACAATTCAAACGTACCAAATCCGCCGTTTGCCTCGAGTCTTACCGACTGACCCGGTGCAAGTATCATCAGAAGAAAGCCACAGATATTGCCTGCAAGTCCGACAAGCGTCCACGCGGGAAAACGTTTACGCTTGACACTTATTGAAACTATCATTAGGATACTTATAACGATAAGTGCGGCAGAAGTATTCTCGTTTGTCCAGCCTGCAATAAGTCCAAAAACAAAATAGAGAGGGCTTATAACGATAAGCGTCGTTAGTTTTATGTTCTGTGTGCCCGATAAAGCGCGCGTGAGGGGGATTAGGTACAAAAGTATGATAAGTATGCCCCATAAGTAATTACACGCTCCTGTGAGCCACAAATAGCTCTTCCCGAACGACGGGGTAAAAAACCACAGGCAGAGAAACGCGGATAATAGCAGAATTGAATCGGTGTGTTTTTTCTTCGGGCTTGCGTGATACACTATCAGGCACAAAAGGAGTATAAAAGCCGCAGTATTTATAATATTGAAAACACTTTTATCAAAAATCAGAAACGTTTGAGCGAGTGTATGGGTAACAGCTCGTCCGTTCATCACTTTATAGTGATTTATCTGCGATTCAATCACCTGTTCAAAGTTTGTTATTCTGAACTTATTTTCCTTTACCGCAAAGGTATACGAATAGGAATAGTCGTCTCGGCAAAGTGCGGTTTGCGTATTCAGGACATATATGAGCACAGCTATAGACGCTAAAAGAATTATAAGGGTTATTACCGCTGATATTTTCTTTATGTTTTCATGTGCTTTCATAAAGCTACAACTCCCAATTTTTCTTTCGTATAATTCTATGTACAAGCTTATACTTATATTACAAGGCGTACAGCAATATTGCTGTACGCCATATTTTATACGCTTATTTCGCTAAAGAGTTTTTTTGACTTCTTTTCGCAGTAGATACATCTGCAGATACCTGCTTCTTTGTCCGTTACCTTGAAAACGTGTTCAAGCTCCTGCTCGCACGAGGTTATACATCTCGGATTTTTACATTCAAGAACTCCTCTGATAATGGTTTCTTTGCTGATTTCAGGAGCGGGTGCGCTTGACTCTGTTATACCGAGAAGCTTTAATATAAGCGCCATACGGATATATTTACCGTTATTTACCTGCTTAAAGTAGCAGGCGCGCTCGTCTTTATCAATAGCTACGCTTATCTCGTTTACTCTGGGCAGGGGATGCATTATCGACAAGTCACTCTTAGCGCCACTTAGCTTATCGGACGTGAGTATGTAAAAATCCTTCAGTCTTTCGTACTCGTCCTTATCCGCAAAGCGCTCTCCCTGTATACGCGTCATATAGAGTATGTCAAGTTCAGGAATTGCTTTGACAAGGTCATCACATTCAGTATACGGCACGTTCTGTCTGTCAAGTACGCCTATCTTTACGTAATTCGGAAGCTTGAGCTCATCGGGCGAGATCAGTACGATTTTGATACCCGCATACCTTGCAAGTGCGATAATAAGCGAATGCACAGTTCTGCCGTATTTAAGGTCTCCGCAAAAGCCTATGGTGAGGTTGTCAAGTCTTCCCTTTTCACGGCTTATCGTTAAAAGGTCTGCAAGAGTCTGTGTGGGGTGGTTATGTCCACCGTCTCCTGCATTGATTATCGGAACGTCTGAGCTGAGCGAAGCTACGTACGGTGCGCCTTCAAGCGGATGGCGCATCGCGATTATATCGGCGTAGCAGCTTACGGTCTTTGCCGTATCGGCAACGCTTTCGCCCTTTGCAGCAGACGAGCTGTTTGCCGCAGAAAAACCGAGAACGTTTCCGCCAAGCTCGTACATTGCCGCTTCAAAGCTCAGACGAGTTCTTGTTGACGGC
>JAZNQU010000139.1:0-13943 GCA_045590315.1 Eubacteriales bacterium | reverse complement strand
TGCCTTAAACTCCGGCTTTAATGCTTCGCCGAAACATACTGCCTTTGCCGAGATTGTGTGCATCAACGGTCCGCCCTGAATTCCGGGGAATATAGCCTTATTGAATCTCTTTGCAAGCTCTTCATCGTTTGTGAGGATAAGACCGCCTCTGGGTCCTCTTAATGTTTTATGAGTTGTTGTTGTTACAACGTCTGCATACGGCATCGGTGACGGATGAACGCCTGCAGCTATAAGACCTGCAATGTGTGCCATATCCACCATAAAGTATGCGCCGACTTCCTTTGCAATTTCTGCAAACTTTTCAAAATCTATAACTCTCGGGTATGCTGATGCACCTGCAAGGATAAGCTTTGGCTTACACTCAAGCGCAAGACGGCGTACCTCATCATAGTCTATTGTGTTTGTGTCCTCTGTAACACCGTAGGGCACGATATTAAAATACTTACCCGACATATTAACGGGGCTTCCGTGAGTAAGATGTCCGCCGTGAGCAAGGTTCATACCGAGCACGGTGTCGCCCGTTTCAAGAAGTGCAAAGTATACCGCAAGGTTAGCCTGCGCACCGCTGTGAGGCTGTACGTTTGCGTGCTCTGCGCCGAAAAGCTTCTTTGCACGCTCGCGTGCGATATTTTCAGCTACGTCTACACATTCACAGCCGCCGTAATAACGCTTTGCAGGATATCCCTCTGCATATTTATTTGTAAGCACGGTTGCCATAGTTGCCATAACGGCAGGAGAAACTACGTTTTCCGAAGCGATAAGCTCAAGGCCTCTCTGCTGACGGGCAAACTCGTCTTTTACTGCTTTTCCTACCTCTGCGTCATTTTCGCAGATAAAATCCATAATATCTCTTATCATTACGCATTTCCTTTCGTGGAACAAATTAAAACTTTCTTTTATTGTATCATATTTCCGTGTTTTTGGCAACACTATACACAAAATATTATTTTAATTGTTTATTTTACTTGAATTTAGGGAAAATTTATGGTATAATTTTCAGGTATTGTAATAAGTTCTACGGCGAAATGCTTTCGCCTTCAGAAAGGAAGAGTAATTAACAATGGCAGAACTCAAGAAATTAAACGCTTTCAAGGGAGTCGATGGTCCCGTTGTAACTATCGTCATGGACGGTATCGGTATCGCTCCCGAGGGTATCGGAAACGCGGTTTCGGGCGCGTACACTCCCACTCTCGATATGCTCAAGGAAAACTATCCTATGCTCAAGCTCAAGGCTCACGGTATGGCGGTAGGTCTTCCCTCAGACGACGATATGGGTAACTCCGAGGTCGGTCACAACGCACTTGGCGCAGGTCAGGTGTTCGCACAGGGCGCAAAGCTCGTTACACAGTCTATCGAAACGGGCAAGATATACGCATCCGACGCGTGGAAGGCTGTTGTAAACAATGTTAAGGACTCAGGCACTCTCCATTTCCTCGGACTTTTCTCGGACGGTAACGTACACTCCCACATCGACCACCTTAAAGCTCTTATTTTAAAAGCAAAGGAAGAAAGGGTCGCGCGTGTAAGACTCCACATCCTTATTGACGGACGTGACGTTGGCGAAACGTCTGCTCTTGAATACATCAGACCTTTTGAAGAGTTCTTAAACTCTGTCAGAAGCGCCGACTTTGATATAATGATCGCTTCCGGCGGCGGAAGAATGAAGATCACGATGGACAGATACGAAGCGGATTGGAGCATGGTTGAGCTCGGTTGGAAGACTCACGTTCTCGGCGAGGTAAGACAGTTTGCCTCTGCAGAAGAAGCTGTTGAAACTTACAGAAACGAGCTTAAGGTAATAGACCAGGATCTTCCTCCTTTCGTTATCGCAAAGGACGGCAAGCCTGTCGGCACTATAAACGACGGCGACAGCGTTGTATTCTACAACTTCAGAGGCGACCGTTCTATCGAAATATCAAAGGCGTTTGAAGATATCAAGTTTGACAAATTCGACCGCGTACGCTTCCCCAAGGTAGTATACGCAGGTATGCTTGAATACGACGGCGACTTACACATTCCGAGCCGTTACCTCGTTTCTCCCCCTGAAATCACAAACACTATGGGCGAATATCTCGCCGATATGAAAATAGCACAGCTTGCAATTTCCGAAACTCAGAAATACGGTCACGTTACCTACTTCTGGAACGGAAACAAGTCGGGCAAGTTCAGCGATGAATACGAGACATATATCGAAGTCCCCTCGGACGTTATCCCCTTTGAGCAGAGATTTTGGATGAAGAGTGCCGAGATTACCGACAAGCTTATCGAGTGCATCGAGTCGGGCAAGTACAAGTATCTGCGCGTAAACTTCCCCAACGGCGACATGGTAGGCCACACGGGTAATCTTCTTGCAACGAGAATCGGCGTTGAAGCTGTAGACCTTGAGCTTAAGAGACTTCTTGACGCTATCGATAAGGCTCACGGCGTTGCTCTTATCACCGCCGACCACGGTAATGCAGACGAAATGTTTGAAGTTGACAAGAAAACGGGTGCGCCCAAGGCAGACAAGAACGGTAACTTCAAGGCAAAAACAAGCCATACGCTCAATCCCGTTCCCTGCTTCATTTACGACAACTACTACAAGGACGGCTACACTGTAAAGGCGGATGCTGGCGAGTTCGGTCTTTCAAACGTTGCCGCAACCGTTGTAAACCTTCTCGGCTATGAAGCTCCTTCTATGTGGGATTCTTCACTTATAGAAGCAAAGTAATAAACCATACCGCAGGCAAGCGCGTTACGCGTTTGTTTGCGGTATTTTTTTGCTTTTTATGAAATATTTAAGTTTTTGCTTATATTTGTTGATTTTTATAAAGTTCAGTGCTATAATTGTAGCAAAAGTGCAAACAAGAGAGAAGAGTTATTTATGAGTATGAATTTTGAAAGAAAGCTTCCCATTCCACAGGATGTAAAAGAGCAATATCCTCTTTCGGCAGAGCTTGCAAAGCTTGTAGAAAAAAGAGCCGCAGAGCTTAAAGATATTTTTACGGGAAAATCGGACAAGTTCGTTCTTGTCATCGGCCCCTGCTCGGCGGACAACGAGGACAGCGTTATAGACTATATCTCAAGGCTGAGAGAAGTCCAAGAGAAGGTAAGTGACAAGATATTTATCGTTCCGAGAATTTACACCAACAAACCGAGAACCACAGGCGACGGCTACAAGGGTATGCTTCATCAGCCAAACCCAAACGAAAAGCCTGATATGTACAAGGGCATTGTTGCTATACGCGGACTTCATATGCGCGCGCTGCGCGAGACAGGCTTTTCCTGTGCGGACGAGATGTTATATCCCGAAAACTACCGCTATTTAAGCGACGTTTTAGGCTACGTTGCCGTAGGCGCTCGCTCTGTTGAAAACCAACAGCACAGGCTCGTTGCAAGCGGTCTTGACATTCCCGTCGGCATGAAAAATCCGACAAGCGGCGACATCTCGGTTATGATGAACTCAATCACCGCCGCACAGCACAAGCACACGTTCATCTATCGCGGCTGGGAAGTGCACTCAGACGGAAACGAATGCGCTCACGCAATACTGCGCGGATATGTTAACAAGCACGGTCAGTCTATGCCCAACTATCACTACGAGGACCTCGTTCACCTTGCCGAAACTTATGCGCAAAGCGGACTTAAAAACCCTGCCGTAATAGTCGACACAAATCACTCAAACTCGGGCAAAAAGTATCTTGAGCAGATAAGAATCGCCAAGGAAGTGCTTCACAGTTGCCGTCACGATGCTGATGTTAAAAAGCTTGTAAAAGGCTTTATGATAGAAAGCTACATCGAAGACGGTGCACAGAAAATCGGCGAATGTGTTTACGGTAAATCTATTACCGACCCCTGCCTCGGCTGGGAAAAATCAGAAAAGCTCATATACGATATTGCAGAGCTTCTGTAAGCTATAAGAATGACAAAGCAAGAGCAAAATCTGATATTGCTCTTGCTTTTTTATATTGACTTTTCTCGTCTCACATAGTATAATTATACTGATATATAATGCCTTGAAGAAAACCGGAATACCTTTGGAGGTGATAGAAATGTCGCAGGATAAAAAATCAAACGATGCAGTGCAAACTCCTCAAGACTTGTTTTTAAGACTTGACGACGATGAAAGTGAGCTTGATTACTCTTACACGCCTTCGGGCGGAGACTTTGAGCTTGTTCTTCCCATAGACGATAATGAAGAACCGGAGGAAGAAATTGAGGTTTTAGTCCCCGATAACACATTAGACAAAAAAGAAAAGAAGGAAAAGAGAGAAAAAGCAAGAAAAGAGAAAAAGCAAGAAAAAGATACGGCAAAAAAAGAAGGGTCGCAAAAGCCGATACCGGGAAGCAAAGGAATAAAGACAGTTCTCGTAATTGTTGTACTTTTAGCGCTTCTTGCCGCTGCCTGTTATTTTGCAGGGCCGATAATAAAGCAGCGTAAGCTTGAAGAAAAGCAGGCTGCGACACAAGCTCTTATAAACGAAATCTTCGGCAACAACGCAAAATATGAATACACCGACTCCTCCGCCGCGGGCGTTGACGAGCTCTATACTGTCAGCGCAGATAATCTCAGTCATCCGCTTGGATATTGCGCAATAGTTTCTCCCGACGGTAAATACGGAGAGATAGATATGGCAGTCGGAATAAGCTTTTCAAAAACCGTTGTCGGAATAAAAGTAATCTTGCACAGCGAAGATGAAAACCGGGGCGGCGGCGTACTCTCAAGCGAATATTTAAGCAATTATATCGGACTCTGGGGAGACAATATTCCTTTTGAAGAGGATATCAACGCCGTTTCTGGTGCTACAATAACGTCAAAAGCAGTAAACGAGGGCATAAACTGTGCGCTTGCTTGTTACGAAGAAGTTTTTGGAGAAGACGTCCTGTCCTCATTCCAAAAGCCGGGCACGTTAAGCTTCGGAGATGCCGTATACGACTTCTTCGGCTGGATATACGACGAGCATAAAATATTAAATACGGATCCTATAACCCATCCGTTTGACAATATGTACGCGCTCTCTGTTGAAACCGCAAATGGCGAAAGCTACGTGGGCTACGGTGCGCAGGTGAGCGTTTCTGCCGGCGGCGGTTCTGCTGAGCTTCTTATCGGTATTTACTACGACACGATACTCGGCGTGGAATTCCTTGATTATGAGGGCCCGGGCTTTGAAAAGCTGGCGCTTGACGGCGCATATCTTGACTTGTTTAAAACAGACAGAGAAAAGCCCGCCGATCCCGAATACGGCGTAACGATACCTATGTATCCCGAGCTTGATGAAGAGGCGCGCGCCGTTACAGAAAAGGTTTCTGAAGCTTTGGACTTCTACCCTGAATTCTTCTCTTTATACAATACGCAAAACACAACAGAAGCCGAAGAATAAATACATATAAAATTTTAGCCTTATAACAATGCAATGCGCGGCGCTGAGTATTTAGCAAGCGCCGCGCAGTTTTTATATGTTTAACCGTAACAAACCGGCTTTATCGAAAGGACAACGCAATGAGAATGAGAAAAAAGAAGCACGCAGACGAAAGAATAGAAGCGTGCTCGGATATATTATTTAAACCCGGCGAAGACGGTTCTCTTCCCGACGACCCGTTTCTTGCTCACGACAAGCTTCATATGGAAATCGGATGCGGCAAAGGCTCTTTTATATGTGAAACTGCAAAGGCAAATCCTGATGTCAACTACATTGCCGTTGAAAAAATATCCAATGTAATAGTAAGTGCGCTTGAGCGTGCAAAAGCAGAGAATATAACCAACATCCGCTTTGTTATATCCGACGCGGCAAAGCTTTGCGAAAAGCTAAAAGAGCACTCTGTCGGCAGACTATACCTTAACTTTTCCGACCCGTGGCCGAAGAAGGGATACGCGAAGCGCAGGCTCACTCACAGAGGCTTTTTGCAGATGTACAAGAGAATATTAAAAGAAGACGGCGCGATATTTTTCAAAACCGACAACCGTCCGCTTTTCGATTTTTCTCTTGAAGAGTTTGCCGCCGAGGGCTTTAAGCTTGAAAAAGTGACAAATGATCTTCATGCGAGCGAATACGCTAAAGATAATATAATGACCGAGTATGAAAGAAACTTTTCAAGTATGGGTATTCCGATAAACAGACTTGAAGCGTATCTGCAGAACTCTGAAAAAAACAAGTAAAAACATAGGGTGCAGTAACTACTGCACCCTTTTTGTTATCTTGTTTTCTTTCTTAATATATTCATAACTCCGCCAAGTATCGGCTTTGCATTAAGCGCAAATATAAGTACAACAGATATCGCCTGTGCCGGGTATGCATAATCAAAATCAAGTATTAAAAACAGCGCCTGTACAACAATCAAAGCGGTATTTACGCATATCTTTACCGGGTGTTGGTTAAACGGTATCATTTTCTTTGTTGTTAGGGCGCGGATTATATAAACAATAACATAGCAGACAAGCGTTGCAAATGCCGCACCGTTTGCGCCATACGGTCCTATAAGTAAAATATTGAGAACAACGTTTACTACTGCTCCGACAAGGGCTGTGACAAATGAAAGCACGCTTTTCTTATCAACAAGATAAACGCTTCCCATAAAGGTTACAAGGCTTGAATAAACAGTCGCCGCTATAAGAAGCGGCATATACCGCCACGCCTCAAAATATGACGGCGCAAAGAGTATGGTCGCAAATATCTTTGAGCCTGCTGTAAGAATAGCTGCGCTCATAAAAAGCATTCCCTGAAAGCTGTCAAAGACCACGCCGAAAAATTTCGCGTGTTCTTTTTTGTCAGCGCCGTCCTTTTCAACTACCGCCGAAAACTGCCACGCTTCGGTAAACACGCTCGACAAGAGAAGAAGAATTGTCGGTATCTTAAAGGCCGCGGCGTAAAGGCCGTTTATATCGTCGCCAAGCACCGCGCGTATGATGTAGCGGTCGGCTACGTTTGTAACCCACCAGAATACAGTCGTCGGAATAAGCGGGACGCTGTATTTTAGCATCTCTTTAAGTAACTTGCTACAAAAGTTTGACGGGATTATATTCTTCCACAATCCGAGCTTGAAAAACAAAAACATCGAAACGAGAAAATCCGATACGATAATTGAAAGAACATATCCCGTAACACCTAAGTCAAAGCCAACAAGGAAAATAATATTAAAGGCTATATTGAGTGCTGTTGACAAAATTCCCTGTATTGCAAATAAGGTATTCCGTCCTATCGCACGCGTGTACCTTGATACAAGATAATGTATGCTTGCACAAACAACATAGAGATAAACGAGTGGGAAATATCCGTCAAAATAGTCGATCTTACAAAGAAGCGGCAAAAACAGCGCAAATACTGAGCCGCCGGCAAGAGTCATATAAAGTCCGGTTGTAAGCACCCGCTCGCTTTTTATATCCTTGTCCATAGCAAAGCGGAAAACCGCTTCGTACATTCCAAGCGAAATAAGCGGTATAAGCAGGTTCGCGGTCTGCGAGATAATGTCCGCAGTACTGTATTCGCCGCTTGTCAGAAGCCTTGTGTAAAGGGGCATCAGCAAAAATACAAGTATTTTTGAGCCAAGCGTTCCGAGAGCAAGCACCGCTGTGTTTGTTATCAGCTTTCTATACTTATTCACCTTTGATTTTTCCTTTATTTTATCAGAATATGGGCGCGAAGACCTTTAAAAGACTCATTAAAAGTCCGTTGCGCTTTACTATAAGATTTGCCTTTGTTTCTGTTATCTCCTCGCATATTTGCTGCGTTTTAATAAAATCGTCGGCTATATCGAATACTGCGTCTGAACCGCTCAAAAACAACGCGCTTTCAAAATGCAGATAAAGACTGCGGTAATCAAAATTCACCGAGCCGACAACCGCTCTTTTGCCGTCAACTACCATAGTTTTCGAATGGATAAATCCGGGTGTATACTCATATATTTTCACGCCGTTTTTTATAAGCTCCGAGTAAAAGGATCGGCTTACTAAGTGAACGTACCATTTATCGGGCTTATACGGTGTGATTATCCGTACGTCAACGCCGCTTTTTGCCGCAACGCAAAGGGCCGTTACAAGCTCGTTGTCGGGTATCAGATAGGGCGTTGTAATATAAATGTAGTCACGCGCCCTTGAGATCATCTGGAGATATACTCTCTCTCCCGTGTTTTCGCTGTCAAGAGGCGAGTCGCAATAAGGCTGAAGAAAACCGTTTGATTTGTTTTGCTCGTATTTTACGTCGATATATTTACTCATATCCCGGTCAATGGGGTTTTGCATATACCAAGTTTGCAAAAACATAAGCGTTAACGAGCGCACAGCCTTGCCCGTTATCATTATTGAGCTGTCCTTCCAATGACCGAAGCGCTCAAACCTGTTCGCGTACTCGTCTGCGATATTGATTCCGCCCGTTATGGCGAGTTTTCCGTCAACAACGAATATTTTACGGTGGTCGCGGTTGTTCTGCATGACGGTAACGACTGGAATAAAGGGGTTAAACTCCATCGTCTTTATTCCGAGCGCCTTCATTCTTTCGGGGAAATCTCTTGACAATGTTGCAAGGCTTCCCATTCCGTCATATATAATACGTACCTCGACGCCGTTTTTTACTTTTTCAAGGATTACTTCAAGTAACTCTTCAAAAAAGCTGTCTTCTCTTATTATAAATGATTCTATAAATATATATTTCTCAGCACTCTTTATTGCCTCTTTCATTACCCTCAGGCAATCTTCGCCGTCTGCAAGATACGTTTGCTCGGCACCCCTATAAAGAGGAAAACCCGCGTTTTCCAGATAATTTGATATAGCCGCCGAGGTCTCGTCCGACTCACAAAGCTCATTTTTTATATCTTTATCAAAGCTGTAAAGAGCCTTTACTCTGCCAAGAATCCTCTTTTCGGTATTTGCAAAATCCCTTGTTGATGACTGCCCTTTTGATATAATATAAAGAAGTCCTCCGAAAAGCGGAAAGGAGAGTATGGGCAGAGTCCACGCAAGCTTATAGGCGGGATTGTAGTCTTTATTAAGTATATAGATTACGACTATTATGCTTATAACTGTCATTACGACGTTGAAATATATGATAAAATCGCTCATTATTGTAAGAGCAACACAGAAAAAAATTATCTGTAAAAGCGCAAGCAGAGCAATAAGTATAAGCCTGCCTGTAAGCTTCTGTATATACTTACCTTTTATAACAATCCCTCCCTTTTATTCTGACTTTACTAATTATTGTAGCATAGATTAAAGAACAATTCAAGTACACTTGTTCACATTTTGCTTTTTTGAAAACATATCATATATTTTGAGATTATACGACTTTTTCTGCCTTATAATAAGAAAAAACCAAACAAAGCGCAAAGATTGCCGTTTTTCGCGCTTATTATGCAGTCATTCTTCGACAAGCGCATATTCCTTATTGTTGTAAAATATTTACAATTCATAGCAAAGGAAGTGTAAGCTTTGGCTGAAAACAACAGACCGTATAAATTCACAGACATCGGTGCTCTTATTGAAAAAAGAGCGAAAAAAAGTATACACAGTATGCAAAAATCGCTTTCCGACTTAAAAAAGAGCTCTCCTCACGAGCTCTTGTTTAAAAATATTATTACTTATATTGCCAAAAAAAGCGCGATACTACTAGTCTCATATCTTTTCGGTTCGGCGTCTGCCGTTTTCGACACCTACCCATTCGGGCTTGCCTTTCTATGCTCGTGTGAATCCAACGTTTTACTTATTTATATAGGACTGTTGCTCTCCCTTTTTGAAAGAAGCAGTGAGGGCACGGCTTTCTTTCTTGTTTATACGTCGGCGCTTATCCTGCGCTTTGCCTTTTCAAAGTGGATATCTGCACCGCAAAGTGGTAAAACAGGGGGAAAATCAGGTGCCTTTTTGCCCGAAAAGCTCTTTTCGGAGCCTTTTACATTAAGACTTGTTACAGTTATAGTCTGTTCTATGTCTCAAAGTCTTGCAAGACTTATTTCCGACGGATTCTTATATTACGATTTGTTCGGCCTTTTTGCAAGCGTGCTTGCTTCCCCCCTGCTGTTTTCTGCGTTTTATTGCCTCAGCTATGCCAACAGACACTCAAAACAGCTTGTACGGCTCTCTTTTTGCCTGTTTATCTTCAGTATAATATATTCGCTCAGATTTTATTATATTCTCGGGTTTTCTTCGGCAATTATCGCCGCATATCTCGTAACGCTCTATGTTTCAAAAAAGTTTGGCGTAATGCACGGATGCGTGCTCGGACTTTTTGCTGGACTTGCCTGTGAATTATCAATGGCGCCCGTATTTGCGCTTATAGGCTTTGTTTTCGGAACTCTTTCAAGCTATTCGCTTTTTGCCGCAGTGAGCGCATCCTGCCTTACCGGCTTGCTTTTCGGTATAGCTTCAGACGGTTTTGCGGCTTTTTCCTCCCTTCTTCCGGAGCTTGCACTCTCAAGTGCCATATTCCTTCCGCTTGCTTACTATAATCTTTTACCGGACAGCGAAATTTTCGTGCCTGAAAAAATAGCGCTTTCAAGAAGACTTGAAAGTGCTGTTATAAATGAAGAGAAATTAAAAGACAGCACCGCACAGCTTGAAACGGTATCGCAGTCATTGGACGCGCTTTCGCAGACTATCGCCGCGCTTTCAGACAAGCTGAAGCGGCCGGACGTTCTTGATTTAAAAGAGTTGTGCGAAGAAAGCTTTGAAAAGCATTGCAAGAGATGCTCTCTTGCAGGTGTCTGCTACGGCAAGGACTGTGCTCAGACTTTTGATCTGATGGGAAAGTTTACAACTGCTTTGAGTCAAAAGGGCAGAATAGATATGAGCGACGTGCCCGAGCATTTTGCCGCCAAGTGCTTTAATATATTAAAGATTGTAAGCGACTCCAACCTCTCATATTCAAAGCATCTTGAAAAGTTGGTAAAATCGGACAAAACCTCTATATTTGCCGTCGATTACAAGGCGATGTCTAATCTTATACTTGACGCTTCGAAGATAAACGACGCTGAATATGAGCCAAACGCCGAGCTGTCATCAAAAATACTGCGCACTCTGCGGTATATGGACATTAGTGCGGACGGTATTTTCGTATACGGGAACAGAAGACTTCGCATCGCGCTTACGGGAATGAATCTTTCCGAGGTAAAATACGGGGCACCGCAGATACGACAGGCGCTTGAAAACGTGTGTGAAACAAGGCTCACTCTGCCAACTTTTGAGCTTGACGATGACCGTCTTACGATGACTCTTGAAAGCGAAAAGCTTTTTGAGGTTAAAGTTGCGCAAGCTTCTCAGAAAATGGAAAACAGCGAATATAACGGCGACACAGCGAAGGCTTTTGAAAACAAAAACGACTTTTTTTACTTTTTGATATCCGACGGCATGGGCAGCGGCAAGGAAGCTGCTATGACTTCAAGGCTCTGTTCTGTTTTTTTATCAAAGCTATTGTCGGCAGGATGTGCAAAATCAATCGTTATAGAAATGTTAAACGGGTTTATCAGAAGCAAAAGCGAAGAATGTTCTGCGAGCATCGATCTTGCCGAGCTTGATTTGCTTTCGGGCAGGGGCTGTTTTATCAAAAGCGGCGCCGCACCCTCGTATATTCTAAGAGAGCGCAATCTTTATAAGCTTCAGTCAAAAACTCTTCCCATCGGAATCCTGCGCGATACCGATGCCGAGCTCATCAACTTTGAGCTTCACGACAATGATATAATAATCATGTTCAGCGACGGTGTTGCATCCTCTCTTGAAGACGGCGTATGGCTCACAAGTCTTTTGAGTTTTGAGTTTGATGATGATCTTGACAAAATGGCGAAGAAGATACTCGAGCGCGCGCTCGAATGTAACAGCAAAACAGACGATATGACCGTCGCTATTATTAAGGTAAACAAGATTAAACGAGAATGAGAGACTTACACCGTTATAGCCTCCCTCTTTGAGGGAGGTGGCACGCGGAGCGTGACGGAAGGAGTTTCATCTGATTGTGCGTGCGTTACGCATTCTCCCTCAGTCAGCTACGCTGACAAGCTCCAAAGAACACGCCAGCGTGTTCTTATGCGAGGGAGCCTTTTCTCCATAAGCCGTTCTCCTCTTATGACTACGAGTTTTCTGTTTATCGGCATAGTCTTTTTCAACCATCACTAACGCGGGTCCCCATTCCCCGTCCGGAGAAAGCTGCAAAAATAAGGCACCCTTTCGGGTGCCTTGCTTTTTGTTTAATTAAAGACCGCGCTTAACGTATGTTGTATGGAGAATTTCGTGAGCCTTATGGCTGTTGGGTTCGCCGAAGAATTCGTCATACAGCTTCTTAACTGCGCTGTTTTCGTGAGACTTTCTGAGGTCCATATTCTTATCAGCTGTGTAAAGAACAGAAGCTCTGAGTTCACGAAGATTCTTTGTGCTTCTTACAGTTGCATCCTGTACAGGCTGACCGCCGCCGTTTACGCAACCGCCGGGACATGCCATGATTTCGATAAAGTCAACTTCTACTTCACCGCTCTTAACCTTTGTAAGAAGTTCCTTTGCGTTCTTTGTACCGCTTGCTACTGCAACGCGTACTGTTATGTCGCCAAGGTTGTATGCAGCCATCTTGATGCCTGCGATACCACGTACGTCTTCAAATTCAAGCTTTTCAAGCTTCTTGCCAAGTATTACTTCTGCTGCAGTACGGAGTGCTGCTTCCATAACACCGCCTGTTGCACCGAAGATAACGCCGGCACCTGAACCAACATCGAAGGGGTTGTCAAACTTTTCGTCTTCAAGTGCTCTGAAGTTGATACCTGCACGCTTGATAAGTCTTGCAAGCTCGCGTGTTGTGATAGCTATATCAACGTCTGCAACACCCGCTGCATTCTGGTCGTCACGTGTTACCTCGAACTTCTTGGCTGTACAAGGAATAGCGGATACGAATACGATATCCTTGGGGTCAAGGCCCATCTTCTGTGCGTAATATGTCTTATAAAGCGCACCGAACATCTGCTGAGGGCTCTTGCAGCTCGAGAGATTTTCTGTGAATTCAGGGAAGTAGTGTTCGCAGTACTTGATCCATCCGGGTGAGCAGGATGTGATAAGCGGAAGTGCTCCGCCGTTCTTTACTCTACCGAGGAATTCTGTTGCTTCTTCCATAATTGTAAGGTCAGCTGTGAGGTTCATATCATATACGCCGTCAAAGCCGAGACGCTTCATTGCAGCAACCATCTTGCCTTCTACGTCAGTACCGGGCTCATAGTCGAAGCATTCGCCGATAGTTGCACGTACGGAAGGAGCTGCGCAGATAGCAACGTGCTTTGTGGGATCCGCGATAGCATCAAGAACCTTCTGTGTGTCGTCCTTTTCATAAAGTGCACCAACAGGACAAGCTACTACGCACTGTCCGCATCCGATACAGCTTGTTTCTGCAAGTGTTCTTTCGAATGCGTGTCCGATACAAGAGTCAAATCCTCTGTTTGTAGCACCGATTACGCCGATAGCCTGTACGTTCTTACAAGCGCCTACGCAACGGCGGCAGAGGATACATTTATTGTTATCGCGAACGATAAAGGGTGTGCTTGTGTCAAGCTCATAGCGCTCGCTTGCACCGCGGAAGTGAGTTTCGTCACATCCGTATTCCTGAGAAAGCTTCTGGAGCTCACAGGTCGTGCTGCGGATACATGAGAGACATTTCTTTTCGTGGTTTGAAAGAACAAGCTCAAGGTTTGTCTTTCTTGCAGCGAGTACCTTAGGTGTGTTTGTGAACACCTCCATACCTTCGTTTACGGGATAAACGCAGGCTGTTACGAGACCGCGTGCGCCCGTTACTTCTACAAGGCAGAGACGGCATGCACCGATTTCGTTTACATCCTTGAGGTAGCAAAGTGTAGGAATATCTATTCCTGCATATCTTGCAGCTTCAAGAACGGTGGAATTCTTCGGCACGGAATATTCCCTGCCGTTAATCTTTATGTTTACTGTTTCCATTTTAGCAAGCTCCTTTCTTATTCCTTAATGATAGCGCCGAACTTACATTTTTCCATACAAG
>JAZNQU010000138.1:0-6284 GCA_045590315.1 Eubacteriales bacterium | reverse complement strand
ATCATATTGTATAAAAATGTGCGAAAAATAACTGTTGACATTGACTAAATTTATGGTATAATTATTAGGTAGGGATATTATTATCATTGGGGTATTGTTTATATTTATACTCCTGCTGCATATGGCGGTTGATTTGCAAATGGTTGAAGAGTGTAAGCTTATAGAACGAGTTCGCAATAACGATAATAAAGCATTTTGCGAGTTATCTGAAAAATATTCTGCACTTACACGCAGTATGGTCTCCAAGTACAGCCGCGAGGGTATGACGCGTGAAGATATCGAAGATCTTTACCAGGAAGCGCAGATGATCTTGCTTGAGGCTGCGCGTACATATGATATTGAATCGGGCCTCACCTTTGGACTTTATGCAAGGATTTGTATCCGGAACGGATTTATAACTTTAGAGCGCAAACGCAGCCGCAGTCCCAAAAGCGTTGATCTGAGCGAGGAGCTTGCCGTCCCCGACACGACGGACTCCGTGGAAGAGCTTGAGAGCGCGCAGGTGCTTATGCAAAAAATAAGCAAGCTTTTATCAGAACGGGAGCTTTCTGTGTTTAAGTGTCTCATGCTTGATTATACGAATAAACAGATCGCAGAAAAGTTCGGAGTTTCCGCGAAAAGCGTGGAAAACGCGGTTTACAGAATTAAGAAGAAGCTTGGAGCGTTATTGCTCTGACTTATATATGCCCGAATAGCTTAAATAGAGCGTTGCAGCAGCAAAATGTATGCCAAAGGTGACGGTTGAAATCCGTCTAGGGCAAAAAATCACCAAATTACAAAGCGAGGTAGACAAATGTACCAGGACGAAGTTTTAGTTTGCAAGGAATGCGGAGCTGAATTTACTTTCACAGCTGGTGAACAGGAATTTTATGCAGAGAAAGGTTTCCAGAACAAGCCTCAGAGATGCAAAGCTTGCCGCGACGCGAAGAAGAATGCAGCTAGAGCTCCCAGAGAACTCTTCACTGCTACTTGCGCAAAGTGCGGAAATGAAGCTAAGGTTCCTTTCGAACCGAGCAGCGACAAGCCCGTATACTGCAGCGAGTGCTATGCAGCTATCAAAGCTGAACAGCAGTAACATAACTTGGACTTACAAAGAGGGCGGCATTGGTGCCGTCTTTTTTGTATTTTTTAACTTTTTCCGTATTTTTCCGATAAAGTTTAATATTTAACGATAACTTATAGTCGATTGCTCTTGCAATTTGTAAAATTTGTGATATAATTATAATAGTTATAATTATATATTAGCGAAAAATGCGGATTTTTACGTTTTTTTGATACAGAGGTTTTATGAAGAAAAAATATGAGCGTGCGTATACTCCGAAAAGCGAGGAGCGCGTGCAGAATGATGAAAACCTTGTAATAGGCAGAAACGCTGTGAGAGAGCTTCTCAAGGGCTCGCGCAGTGTTGATAAGATACTTGTTGCAAAGGGTGAGCGCGAGGGCTCGATAACAGTGCTTGTTGCGCAGGCTATAAAAGCAGGGATACCTGTGGTAGAATGTGAAAAGCAAAAGCTTGATATGCTTGCAGGGCAGGTTGTGCATCAGGGCATTATCGCTATGGCGTCGGCAAAAGAATATGTATCTGTTGAAGACATAGTAAAAATCGCGGAAGAGAGAGGCGAAGCGCCTCTTATACTGATTGCTGACGGTGTTGAGGATCCTCATAATCTCGGAGCGATAATAAGAGTTGCCGAGGGCGCGGGCGCACACGGACTTATAATTCCGAAGCGCAGAGCGGTCGGCGTAACTTCAATCGTAGAAAAAGCCTCGGCAGGTGCACTTGAGCATCTTGCTGTTGCGAAGGTAACAAACATAGCATCTGCAATCGAAAAGCTCAAAAAGCTCGGAGTATGGATATATGCTGCGGAAGCAGGCGGCACTCCGTATTACGAGGTTGATTTTGCGGGGCCGTGTGCTGTCGTAGTCGGAAGCGAAGGCTTCGGCGTGTCGAAGCTTGTCCGCGATCTAAGCGACTTTAACGTGTCTATTCCGATGTACGGTAAGGTAACATCGTTTAACGTTGCATGTGCCACCTCGGTTATAATGTGTGAGGCGGCAAAGTGTCATCATAAAAAATAAGTTTGATGCTTGAACAATAAAATTGTGAAAGGATTAGAAGAATGCCAAACAGAGAAGATGGTCTCAGCCGCGACGAAAGAGATGCTATTTCGGCGGAACTTTTGCTTAAAAAGCTCAGGGACGGACTTGACAAACGCCCCGGCACAGATGCGTCAGATGCAAATGAATCCAAAAAGCAGGCGGCACATATCAGCGACGAGGCGGTAAAGCTTGCGCAATCCGAAATAATCCATGGAGAGCCCGAAGAGTTCGGAAGCGATGATTTCGATGAAATGAAACTCAGAGAGATAATGAATATGCCTGCAGCAGAAGATGCTGAGGAAATTGATCTTGATGAAGTGGACTTGGAGCAGGAACCGGATCATATTGAAGAGGGCTTGTATGATGACGTTATATCTGCAGAAGAGCCCGAAGAGGATGAAGAAGTTGTACCTGTACAAGTGCAAGAATCAGATGAGTCGCCTTGGTATGAAGACGAGGATGAGGCTATTCTGAATGCGCTTACATATATAGAACAGGAAGAATCAAAAGACGAAAACGAAAGCACTTTGTCTGATATGAACGAGAAAGAGGATGAAGACAAAGGATTCCTTGCTCAGGTGGCAAAGATGATTGAAGAGGATTCTGAGCTTGAGCCGATTCAGTTGACCGAAGACATAGAAACAGGCAACGATTTTGATTTTATTGATGATATAAGTCTTAACGACTCTGATATTCCCGAAACAACAGAGGCAGAGTCGATGTTGGACAAGCTTATGGTGCGCGCCGAAGACGGTAGCCGCGAGTACAGCGGCCTTAACGGAAGCGAAATGAACAGCACTGAAATAAGCTTGATTTCGCTGTTCGGAAACAAAGAGGAGCTTGAAGAGGTTTGCGGAAAAGAGCGCGCCGAAGAGCTTATCAAGGAAAGCGATGAGTTTGAACTTACTCATACACCAAAGAAAAAGAAATTTTACGAGCTGTTTTCTGATGACTATGAATATACCGACGTAAAACAGAAAGAAGAGATAAAGGAAAGATATGCCCGTGCGTTTGTCGGAGTAAGTGTCAGATTCCTTATTTGCCTTGTTTTTGCAGCAGTTCTGTTTTTCTTTGAAAACGCGGGAATATTCGGGCTTAAGCTCCCGGATATATTAAACTTAGCGGTTTATCCAACAGTTTGTGCTATGATAAATCTTCAGCTTGTTTTATTGTGCGCGCTGATGATTATCGACAAACTTGCGTTTGGATTTGTTTCGCTTTTTAAATTAAACCCCACCTTTGAGTCAATCCCTTCACTTTTGCTTGTAATGTCCGTGGTGTATACCGCAGTAATTACATTTACACCGGGCATACGCGACGCTGTTTTATATAATTTCCCGGTAGCGCTCGCATTCCTTTTAACACTGCTTTATGAGCTGATGAATATTAAGCGTGAGCTTAACAGCTTTAATGTGGTATCCGCCGAACAAAGAAAATATACTATCAGAAAGCTTTCGGAAGAGGAGCGTGCAGAGGATGCACAGCTCTTTGAAGAGTATGTTCCTTCTGATTCGGCAATGTTCGCCGTTACAAAAACAGGATTTGTAGACGGATTTTTCAAAAGAATCAACTTCCGTCGTAAGAATAAAAACATTCCGGTTCTTATGCTTATAGTTCTTGCCGAAATGCTGCTTGCTGCAGGAATGGGCATTTTCATGAAGGCAGACTCATACACCGTAACCACGATGGTATATCTTGCAGCCGTTCTCGGTCTGCCGGGCACAGTGCTTATAGCCGGAAGCCATCCTTTCTACCGCGCAGCCAAGACAGCTCACACGGGTGAAAGCACAATAGTAGGAGACGGTTCGCTTGAAGAGTACAGCGACGGCTCGGTAGTCTTCTTTGATGACAGAGACATATTCCCGTCAACAGGAGTCAAGATTAACAGCGTGAAGGTATACGGTGAAAACCGCATTGACGGCGTTATCTATTATGCCGCAAGCATTTTCGCTAAAATAGGCGGACCGCTTGCCGACGTATTCAGCCTTGCAACTATTGAAATCGGACACAGCGATAAGGTAGAAGTTACGGAGACTGAAAACAACGGTATGATCTGTAATATCGACGGTACAGAGATTTATCTTGGCAGCAATGATTATATGAAGTCCAAGGACTTTGAGACTCCGTACGGAGAAAGCGATGAGGCAATAGAGAAAAATGAGGGTATAAGACTCATGTATATTGCCAACGCCGAAGAGATACTTGCAAAGTTCTATGTACAGTATACCGTCGATTCCGAATACGAAGAAATATTCAAGCAGCTTTATAAAGCGGGAATGTGCATAGGTATACGCACTTCGGACCCCAATATAGACGATGAGTTCGTTATAAGAAAGCTCAGACTTGATAACGAATATCCCGTAAGAGTGGTACACAGCAAAGTGGGAAAAGAATTTGTAAGAAAGAGCGAGCGCGCAGACAGCGGCGTTGTTTCAACAGGTTCTGTAAAATCCCTGCTTCGCTCTCTGTCGCTGTGTGACAGGATAAAGTATATCGCAAAGATTCACGGTATATTTGAAATTGTAAGCACGGTGCTTGTTATTTTCGTTATCTATGCAATCACAGCACTCGGAAAGCTTGGACTAGGTTCGGCTTATGCTGCACTATATCAGTTGTTCTGGCTGATACCGATAATGTTTGTTACCATGTTCACGGAATAAGTAAATGTAAGCAGGTACCGTTACGGTGACAATTGCCGTAACGGTATTTCTGTAAATATGAAAGGTATAACAATGAAAAAAAACATACCGTTTGAACGGATTCTTAAACGCGTAGAAAAGCCCGGAAGATATTCGGGCGGAGAATTCGCTCAGGTAATAAAAGATAAAAGTAATATTAAAGCACGCTTCGCATTCTGTTTTCCGGATACTTACGAGATAGGGATGTCAAATCTCGGTATAAGAATACTTTACAGTGTTCTTAACGAGCATAAGGATATCTGGTGCGAAAGAGTATACGCTCCGTGGACTGATATGGAAAAGCAGATGCGCGAGCATAATATACCGCTGTATGCAACTGAAAGCGGTGATCCCGTAAAGGATTTTGATATAGTAGGTTTCACTTTGCAATATGAAATGTCATATACCAACGTTCTTTATATGCTTGAGCTTGCAGGACTTTCTTTGCTTGCAAGCGAGCGCGCAGAGAATGATCCTATCATTATAGGCGGAGGCCCGTGTGCATATAACGCCGAGCCTGTTGCTGACTTTTTTGATATATTCAGTATCGGAGAGGGCGAGGAAGCTCTTGTTGAACTCACCGAGCTGTATATAAGAATGAAAGAAAGCGGTACGTACAAGAAAAGCGAATTTTTACACGAAGCGGCAAAGCTCGAGGGCTTTTACGTTCCTTCGCTTTATGACGTGCAGTATAACGATGATAATACGGTGAAATCGATCACGCCCATATACGATGATGTTCCCGCAAAGGTGCAAAAGAGAATCATCCGCGATATGGATAAATCTTATTTCCCCGACAAATTCGTAATGCCGTATATAGAAACAGTGCACGACCGTATCACGCTTGAAGTATACAGAGGATGTATACGCGGATGCCGCTTCTGCCAGGCAGGAATGATATACAGACCGATAAGAGAAAAATCGCCCGAAGTATTAAACTGTCAGGCAAAAAAGCTGTATGATTCAACGGGATATGACGAAATATCACTTATATCCTTGAGTATAAGCGACTATTCAGAACTGCGTCCGTTGTGCGAAAAGCTTCTTGAGTGGACCGATGATAATAAAGTCAGCCTGTCGCTGCCGTCGCTTCGTGCAGACAGCTTTTCAAAGGAGCTTATGGAGAAGATATCCTCCGTCAGAACGAGTGGTCTTACGTTTGCGCCCGAGGCAGGCACGCAAAGACTCAGAGATGCCATCAACAAAAATGTGACTGAGGACGATCTTATGCACGCGTGTACAGTTGCGTTTGAGGGCGGCAAAAATCAGGTCAAGCTCTATTTTATGCTTGGCTTGCCGACGGAGACCGATGAAGATATCGAGGGGATTGCCAACCTTGCAAAGCGTGTTGTGGATGAATACTATGATGTTATGCGCGGAGTGAAGGGCAGAAAAGCACCTACCGTTACAATAAGCGTGGCTTGCTTTATTCCCAAACCCTTTACCGCCTTTCAGTGGGAGGCGCAGGACACACTTGCGGAGCTTGACCGCAAGCAGAAGCAAGTC
>JAZNQU010000137.1:0-3073 GCA_045590315.1 Eubacteriales bacterium | reverse complement strand
CGGAGTCAGTGTGTTAATCTCAAACAAGTTCACCGGAATATTCGCTTGAATAGCGCTTAAAAGCACTAATAAGACCAAGGGAAATCCCAGACCGAAGCCAAGGTTGATTGGATCTCGCAAAATCTCTTTGGCACATCTCTTGGCAAAAGTCATCATTCTCATTACGCACCCTCCTTTACAATAGAAACGAAAGCTGTTTCAAAATCGTTTGTTCCAGCCGCTGCGTTCAATTCTTCTACTGTTCCTACTGCAAGAAGTCTACCGCTTTTCATAATACCGATGCGATCAGAAAGTGCCTCAGCTTCTTCCATATAGTGTGTCGTAAGGATGATCGTTATTTTACCTTTCAAAGCACATATCGATTCCCATAGATCGTGCCTTGCAAGGACATCCAAACCAAGCGTGGGTTCGTCCAAGAATAGAATTTGGGGTTCGCTAATCAATGCCATAGCAATGCTGACACGCCGTTGCCAGCCGCCGGATAATTTACCGGCTTTCCTCTGAAGAACACTGTCCAGGGAAAACTGCTTGGACAGTTCCTGTATCTTTGCTTTCGTTTTTTCTTTTGAAAAACCGTGGATACCGCAGATTAGTTCTAAATTCTCTTTTACGGAAAGGTTAGGAGCAACGGCGGTTTCTTGCGGAGATACACCAATCAGCCGCTTTACCTGTTCCGGTTCATTTGTAATGCTGTATCCACCTACAACAGCATCGCCACTCGTAGGTTTTGTTAGGCAGGAAAGCATTTTAATAACCGTAGTCTTTCCGGCACCGTTCACGCCGAGAAGAGAGAACAATTCGCCCTGCTGAATTTCTAAACCCAGCTTGTCTACAGCAGTCAGATTCTTATACTGCTTGACAAGCTGGGTAGTTTTTATATCTTGCATATATGTCATCCTCCTTTTTCATTTGCAGTACCATAATAGAAAATAAAAAAGAGGAAATGTTGTTTTTTGCCTATTCGGTCGTTTTCAGTGTCTCATCGGTAATTACCTTTGTGATTTACTGTCATTTGAACTATTAAATAGTATTATACCACATAATTATAGCTTTTTCCACCCAAGCCAAGATAATGCCGTCACTTCCTATTTCGCTTTTGCATAAGAAAAGACAGTATAGCATTTGCCATACTGTCAATTTCTATCATCCTACTCGGTTTGCGTAAACTCCGTTAAGGATAACACGCTTTGCACGGGCTGTTTTCTCATTTGAATCAGTCGCCGATGTAGGGCATGAGCGCAACGTGGCGCGCACGCTTGATGGCGATGGTCAGCTGACGCTGATGCTTTGCGCAAGCACCGGAGATACGGCGGGGAAGAATCTTCGCTCTCTCGGAGACAAACTTCTTCAGACGGATCGTATCCTTGTAATCGATGTCATCGATCTTGTCAGCGCAGAATGCGCAGACTTTCTTTCTTCTGCGATTCATCGGACGTGCAGGACGCTGTGCGGCGTCTGCAGCCGGTCTGGTTTCAGCAGCCTCTGCTGCAGGCTGAACTTCCTCAGCTGCAACGGCTTCATTTCTTTCCATATCCATGCTATGAGACCTCCTGTTAAAATTCAGTATGCTGCCAACGCTCAGAAGGGCAGCTCTTCGTCGCTTGACACTTCCTCGAACTTAGCGGGTGCCGCCTGTGCGGATGCAAAGGATGGCGCGCCGTAATTGTCGGGCATGTAAGCGGTGCCGGTCTGTGCACCGGCAGGACTCTCGGATTTTGCATCGACAAAAAATGCTTCGTCGGCAACGACTTCGGTGGCATAACGCTTCTGTCCCTGCTGATCCGTCCAGGTGCGCGTCTGGATCGATCCGACGACGCAGATGGAACTTGCCTTGCGGAAATAGCGCGTGATGAACTCCGCGGTCGATCTCCACGCAGTGACGTTGATAAAATCAGCCTGCGTTTCTTCGCCGTTCTTCGGACGGTACGCTCTGTTGACAGCGATCGAGAACGAAGTAACGGATACGCCGGAGGGCGTGGTCTTCAGCTCGGGATCTGCCGTAAGACGGCCGCCGAGGATGACCTTGTTGAAGTTGAAGTTAGCCATTGCTTACGCCTCGGCCTTCTTCACGTCTTCGTGGCGGATGACGAGCGAGCGCATGATGCCGTCGGTGATACCGAAGACACGCTCAAGCTCAGCCGGGAAATCGCCTTTTGCCTCGAAGTTGACGAGAACGTAGTAGCCGTCTTCTTTGTCATCGATCGGGTATGCAAGACGACGCTTGCCCCACTCGTTAACCTCGGAAGACTTGCTGTTCTCGGCGATGAGAGTCGTGAACTTCTCAACGAGCGCCTTGACTGCATCTTCTGCGAGCGTGGCGTCAACGATGAACAGGACCTCATACGAGTTGAACTTTTCCATGATTTACACCTCCCTATGGACTTCAGACCGCCGATATAAGATTTTCAGCGGTAGAGAGACGGACGCCGAAAGGAGTCCGTTCAGACAAGTATTATACCACGCTTTTCCTCGCGTGTCAAGGGATTTCTCGGCAAATTCTCTTCTATAATAGAAGAAAAACTGCGTTTTTGGCGGCGTATTTTTGTGAAAATGTTAAAATTATGATAATTTTGAAAAAAAGACTTGTATATTCACCGCTTTTGATATAAAATATATAATCGGAAACGTATGAATCGCTTCCCAAGATTGTTCCCAATAAAAAATCATATATTTTTGGAGGATTTTATCATGTCTGTTAAAGTTGCTATTAACGGCTTCGGTCGTATCGGTCGTCTGGCTTTCCGTCAGATGTTCGGTGCTGAAGGTTACGAAGTAGTTGCTGTCAACGACCTCACCAGCCCCAAGATGCTTGCACACCTGCTCAAGTACGACACCGCACAGGGTCGCTATGAGCACGACGTTGCTGCTGACGATGAGGCAGGTACCATCACCGTTGACGGTAAGACGCTCAAGATCTACGCTGAGAAGGACGCAAACAACTGCCCGTGGGGCGAGCTTGGCGTTGACGTCGTTCTCGAGTGCACCGGTTTCTACTGCTCCAAGGACAAGTCCATGGCACACATCAACGCAGGTGCTAAGAAGGTCGTTATCTCCGCTCCCGCAGGCAACGATC
>JAZNQU010000136.1:0-10681 GCA_045590315.1 Eubacteriales bacterium | reverse complement strand
ACAGCGGTACCGTGCTTAAGCTTGTCGTATTGAGCGTCTGAGTACACACTGTTAAAGGAAAGTCGGTCGAGAATAACCGGCAGAATAGAATTAAGTGCATCCGCAGATGGAACGTCGCTTTCCTCGCGCGCCAGGCAAACGGGAGATGGGATGCTTTCGAGCATATCTGCATGCTTGTTGACAATAGTAGAGAACATCCAGGCAGAAGCAGGTGAAGGCATATCTGATGAGCGCGATTCAAAAGAGTTCGTATGCCTTGAATTCCAGAATCGTTCATCCTCGATTATGCGCTGTTCTATTGCAGACTTTCCTCTTTTGTAGAGCGAGAGCAGTTCGCGCCCCTCGCGTATCCTGTCAAGCCCGACAGGAAGATTTTTTGTGTTTAAGTTCATTTAAAACCTCCTAAAGATTGAGTAGATAATTATATCTTGCCGAAGGAGTGGCAAGAGGGGAAGAAAGAGAACATGAGCCGCTTTTCTTAATGGGGCGAATCGGCTGAGACATACACATATACCGCGTTTCGTCGGCAATGTGGTCTTCAAGCTCGGTGTTGATGTCCTCGGGAGAAGTGGACGAATACTGTAAAAGAGGCATCGTCCTGATAAAATCGCGGCAGTTTTCAAAAACGTACATCATAGGAATCCCGTTTTTGTCAAAAGTGAGCCTGTAATGCACCTGCATCCAACCGGCTATTCGCTTGTTGTCTCCCTTTTCAAAGTAAATTCCGTGCTTTTCGGCAACCTCAGCAATTGAAATGCCTCGCGAAGCGTCCCAGATTGACGGGTCGGCAACGCCGTAAACATGCTTGCCTGCAAGCCACGGATGCTCACGCTCAATACGCGCGATTTCAGCGAAGATCTCGTCGGGAGTCCACTTTACTCCGACGTTAGGCTCGCGTGGAACACAGCCGTAAAGCTCAAGTATCCTGTAAAGCCTGCCGTCATAGTCGCACGCCCACCATCCGCATGAAAAAGGCTTTGCATATCCAAAGTCAAAGCTTCGGTGAACAGTCCAGGTGTCAGGAATATCAAACGGGGTGATAACGTGAGAGCCTAAACGATCATTTCTGTGTTCGGGATCGTCGCGGAATTCTTCAAATACCTGACCTTCGCATACGTTCCAGTCCCCCTCAAGATGAGCACGCCTCTTTGCGCTCGGAAGAGCTTCAAGTAAACGGATATAGTCGGGATTTGCTTTCATAAGCTCTTTGTTGTCGTAAACGCGAGCCGGAATGAACAGGTAATCCTCAGGGTTTTCACCGTCCGTAAAATCTCTGTCAATAAATAATCGCTTTATGTAGTTGTGACCGACACCACCGGGGTTGCAGGTGTAGTATACACGGGTACGGAAATCAAGTCGCGTGCTTCGCAGGGAAGTGGTGATAAAGCGTATCCATTCCTCTCTGAAGTTCGTGGCTTCTTCAAAACCGATAACGTCGTATTCCGCACCCTGGTATTGCATAAGATCACCGTCACAGTCGCAGTAACCAAGCTCAAGCCGTGAGCCGTTTGGGAAAATGAAGCTGCGTTCATCTTTTTTGTAAACGGCATAGCCGTTGAGTTCGCATAAAAGTGGTTGAATATGATTTTTCCGAAGTTCCTGCAATGTGCGCCTGAGTAAAAGTACCGATAAATTCTCATATCTCATGCAAAGCATAACGAGCTTGCGTCGCATGGCATAGCTTTTTCCGCCGCCGCGCGCACCTCCGTAAGCCGTATGCTTCGCAGTAGATTCAAAGAATAACCTTTGTTTGGGATTGGGGACTTCGGTACATAAGCGTTCGAATATCAGCGGTAATTTTTCCTTGGAATTATTCGTCATACTTATTTACTCCACTTGTCAAGCTCGCCGGTAAAAGCTAGCACAAGATTTTTTTCACCGCTGTCGGCTTTAGGTGAAGAGCTTGTCGGTTTACCGAAATGCATCTCGCATATCCACTTGTATATATCGTATTTTGTTTTTGAATCTGTCGAGTCAGACTCGGCAAGCTTCAGAATCTGTTCAAGAGCATTAACGGCAGCGTCACTTAAAATTGTTTCTCCGCTTTTCGCTTTTGAAAGAGCATCAGACTTTTTATGCGCCACACTCTGTACCTCTTGCGCTGCGCTCGCTCAAAGTGACTTTGTAAGTATCTCCGCCGTCTTCAACAGTGGCAAAGTATCTCCCGACAAATTCATTGACCTCTTTCTTGTCAAGCTCGGCAAAATAATTACCGTCAGATTCTGTTGATGCTTTTGAAATAAGGTACATAATAAAGGCGGCACAGAGAGAATTCACTTCTCGTACACCCTTGAGCTCACCACGAACGTCATCAAGCTCAAGCGATCTTCGCTTTAAGAGATATTCAAGCCTTAATGCTTCATCCTTGCTATCAGATGATTTCGTCATTGTCATCTTTTTCAATATAATCGTCTCCTTTTTCGTAATATGTATCGGTGAGTGCAGCTATCGGGCAGCTTTTGTAATCAAAGCTTGCGCAATATCTGTTAAGAAAATTTTTTCGCATTTGGCTGCCTTTGAATTTGAAGCGGCAGACCTCGCAGTACGTGTATCCGCCGCGATCCTTAAGAAAATAAGGGCAGATAGCTACAAGTCCCATTGTTCGTCCTCCTTTTCTCTGTAAAAGTAATCATCGGCATAACGCTCACATATACATTCATTGCACCCAACGCATTCGCCCGACTCATCAACATATACGTATTCGGGAGAAGAGCGAAAGCATCGGGGGCAATAATAAGCAGTGTCGCTCACACTTGGACAGTCAGAAGGACAGATTGGTCTGTGACATATATCGCAGATAATGATCAACTCCTTTGTAATAAATAAACGATTGCGGATTTTGGTACCTGAAATCCACCGCACGTGCAAATTTGACTAAAATGTAAACGCTATGTATTTTTTTAACAAAGTTTCTTTGCACATACACAAAACAATCATTTGCATTAAATGGCAAAAAGAGAAACTAAAATTCCTTTTGCGTGGTTATGGTATCACATAAAAAATCCCGTGTCAATACCTTTTCTGAAAGATTCCCATAATTGAAACGTTTTTACCAAATATGAAACTAAATTTCCCAAAAATGAAAAAACGGCCTTGAAAACCGCACTTGACGGATGAAAGAAACTGTGATAAAATATCACTAATAAAACTCAGAAGGAGCAATACAATGTCAAATATCTGGCACGATATATCGCCAAAGAGAATCAATCCCGACGACTTCATATGTGTCGTTGAAATATCAAAGGGAAGTAAGAATAAGTACGAGCTTGATAAAGAAACGGGCTATCTGATGCTCGACAGAATACTTTATACGTCAACTCACTATCCGGCAAACTACGGCTTTATACCGCGTACATACGGAGATGACGAAGACCCGCTCGACGTGCTTATATTATGTTCAGAGCAGATAAATCCGCTTACACTTGTCCGTTGCTATCCGGTAGGCGTAATATCAATGATAGATAACGGCAGAAACGACGAAAAGATAATAGCGATACCGTATAACGATCCGAACTATAATATGTACACCGACATTGAGCAGCTTCCGAAGCACGTGTTTGAAGAAATGAAGCATTTCTTTACGGTATATAAGAATCTTGAAAACAAAACGACCGCTGTAAACGAAGTCAGTAACAGGGAAGAGGCGATAAAGATAATCGCCGCCGCAATAGACAATTACGTAGAAAAATTCTGTAAATAAAAAATACCGTCGCATTTTGTGCGACGGTATTAAAATTATATGGTATAAAAAATCCCACAAGCAAAACTTGTGGGATTTTGAATAACCAAAAGTAATTATCTCTTGGAGAACTGGCTTGCACGACGAGCAGCCTTGAGTCCGTACTTCTTTCTTTCCTTCATTCTCGGGTCACGAGTGAGGAAGCCTGCCTTCTTGAGAGCAGGTCTGTATGTTTCGTCAGCCTGAAGAAGAGCACGTGCGAGACCGTGACGGATAGCACCTGCCTGACCGGAAAGTCCGCCGCCCTTAACAGTGCAGATGATGTCGAACTTACCAGCAGTAGCTGTAACGCCGAAAGGCTGATTTACGATGAGCTTGAGAGTTTCAAGACCAAAATATTCATCAATGTTCTTGCCGTTGATGGTGATAACGCCTGTGCCGGGAACGATGCGTACGCGAGCAACAGAGCTTTTTCTTCTACCTGTGCCGTAGAAGTAAGGTTTAGCACTTGTATACATGTTAATTCAATCCTTTCCTGTTAATCAGCCGATTACTTCGGGCTTCTGAGCAGCGTGATTGTGATCAGCGCCTGCATATACCTTGAGACGGTTGAAAGAGTTTGCACCGATGGTGTTCTTGGGAAGCATGCCCTTTACAGCGAGCTCCATAGCAAGCTCAGGCTTTGTAGCCATAAGAGTCTTGTACTGAACTTCCTTAAGACCGCCGATGTAGCCGGAATGGTGACGGTAATACTTCTGAGTAAGCTTGTTACCTGTGAGTATTGCCTTGGAAGCGTTGATGATGATTACGAATTCACCGCAGTCAACATGAGGAGTGAATTCAGGTCTGTGCTTACCTCTGAGGATGGTAGCAGCGAGAACTGCAGTCTTACCGAGGGGCTTGTCAGCCGCGTCGATAACATACCATTTACGCTCGAGGGTTTCTTTTTTTGCCATAAAAGTAGACATTATAAGTTTCCTCCGTGAAACAGTTAAATATAGAATTTGCGACAGGGCATAAATTCCCCGTCAAATCAAGCTTTACCATTATAGCACACAGGATAGTGCTTGTCAATAGATTTTTGAAAGAATTTTTGATTATTTTGATTTAGCAACGAGCGAACTCTCATTTTCTCTGTTTATCTCTTGTTTTCTCACGTTTACTCAAACTCGAAAAACAAAAAAGTTTGAAAAATAAACCTTAAAGTAAGACTTTTCGGTGTTGACAACGCCGATAAAGGGTGGTATAATCCATTCAAATGGGAAACACAAGGAGCTATATATGAAAAACGTATATACAAACAAAGCCCCCGAGGCAATAGGACCGTACTCACAGGCACAGATAACGGCAGGACTCGTCTTTACTTCCGGACAGATAGCAATAAACCCCGAAAGCGGCACTGTTGAAGCACACGATATAAAAGGACAGACCGAGCAGATATGCAAAAATCTCAAGGCAGTTCTCGAAGCATCAGGAAGCTCTCTTGAAAAGGTTGTGAAAACTACCTGCTTCCTTGCGGATATGAATGACTTTGTAAAATTCAACGAAGTATACGGCAAGTATTTCACCGGAAAGCCTGCGCGATCATGCGTGGCAGTGAAAACGCTTCCCAAAAACGTTCTTGCCGAAATAGAAGCAATAGCAGAATTGAATTAAAAAAGGGAGAGCACCTCGCTCTCCCGTATTTTTTACACGCCCATAATATAATTATATCATAACGCTATGTAAGTTGTAAATACAAAACTTAACCAAAGCGCCAATTTCTCCCTATTAAACAAAAAAACAAGCAATAGTTTTTATAATTTGTCAATTGAAAAGGTGGGATAAATATGGTAAACTATAGGTGAAGAAAGGAAGGTACAGTCCAATGAAGAGTTAAACAAGACTTTAATATGAGGGCAGAGAAAAAGGAGAATAGAGAAGAGTTAACGGTTTGAAAACTTTCCCTTAAAACACGGCGGTGTTACGCTTTATATAGATTGTAGTGTAAGAAAAATAAATTCAGCGATTAGTTAGCGATTAGATCAAACCGAAAGTGAAAGCCTTCATATATAGAGTCAGGAAAATTCGCCTTTTGCAGAGAAGTAGTACAAAGAAAACAAAAGTAGTTCTCCTTAGAGAAAATGGATGTAGGTTTTAGAGCTGTAAGAAAAAAGCAAGAGGCAGACTAAGAAAGAGAGGATAATCAAAAGATGTTAGATATCAAGAGTGAACAGAAGTGACCGTTGCTTGCAGGTCAATGTAGCAGGCAACGGTCACTTCTTTTTTTATTATCTGCCAATAATAATATACTTTGTTAATTATGGTGTAAAATAACCTGTGATTTCAGCGATGTGTTGTGCAAAAATGATTGACAAACAGGAATAAATATTATATAATTTTAATTGTAGAAATTTGTTGCTTAATTTGTGTGACATATCCGGCTTGCGAAAGAGTCTTTCGGCAAGTCTTGATTTTTGTAAAAACAGTTTCACACAAAGCTTAATAAGAAAGGAAGGTCAAGTAATGGCTTTTTCTCTTCACGGGGTGAAAGTTCCCCATAGAAAGAACACGGCAGATAAGCCTGCCGCGAAAATGAGCTCACCTGCCACGGTGACTATTCCTATGTCAATGCATATCGGCGCACCTGCAAAACCCATAGTAGCTGTCGGTGATCTTGTTAAAATAGGTACCAAGATAGCCGAAGGTGCAGGCGCAGTATCATCGCCAATATACGCAAGCGTATCGGGAAAGGTTTCAAAAATCACAGATTTTCTTTTGTCAAGCGGAAACACAACAACCGCTGTCATAATTGAGTCTGACGGCGAAATGACAATAGATGAAACGATAAAACCGCCGCTTGTGGACTCACGCGAAAGCCTTATAGCCGCGCTTAAAGAAAGCGGAATCGTTGGACTCGGCGGAGCAGGCTTCCCAACTTACATAAAATTCGACGTAGAACCCTCTCGTATAGAGGAGCTCATAATCAACGGTGCCGAATGCGAGCCGTATATCACGAGCGATACGCTTACTATGACAGAGCGCGCAGACGATATGGCATACGCAATCAGTATCCTGAAGGAACATCTCGGCATCAAAAAAGTAATAATCGGCATTGAATCAAATAAAAAGAGTGCGATAGCTTCAATGAAGGAGCTTTCAAAGCTTGATTCTGCAATCGAAGTAAAGGTGCTTCCGTCTTTATATCCGCAGGGCGGTGAAAAAGTGCTTATCTATCACACTACGGGTAAAACAGTTCCGACAGGTAAGCTTCCTGTTGACGTTGGAAGTATCGTTATCAACTGTACAACGCTCGCGGCTATAGGAACTTATCTTAAAACAGGTATGCCGCTTGTTGAAAAATGCGTAACGGTAGACGGCGGAGCAATAAAAGAAGCGAAAAATGTCATAGCTCCCATAGGAACTCCGATTTCAGACGTAATTAAATTTTGCGGCGGACTTTGCGCTGAACCGGCAAAGGTCATTTACGGCGGCCCTATGATGGGTATCACAGTACCCGATATGAGCGCACCGATTATCAAAAATACAAACGCAGTATTGGCGCTGACCGAAAAAGAGGCAAAACTGCCGAAGACAACAGCGTGTATTCGTTGCGGCTCATGTACAAACGTGTGTCCGTTTGGACTTGCGCCGGCAGCTATTGCTAATGCGTATAAAAAGAAAGACTTGGAAAAGTTAACAGAGCTTTCTGTAAACACTTGTATGGAATGCGGATGCTGCAGCTTCATATGCCCTGCAAACCGTCCGCTTGTACAAACCAATAAGCTTGCTAAGGCATTTTTAAAAGAAGAAATGACAAAAGGAGGGAATAAAGCATGACAAGTAATCTTAAACTGTCAGTCTCTCCTCATATTCACAGCGGTCGCTCAACGGCAGGCATTATGCGCGACGTTATAATCGCGCTTGTCCCTGCGGCTGTGGCAGGTACGGTAATATTCGGACTCCGTTCACTTCTTGTCATTGCAGCTTGCGTAGCAAGTTGTGTGATTTTGGAGGCGTTATTTAACCTTATAGTTAAGAAAGAACAGACTGTTGGCGATCTCAGTGCCGTTTTGACAGGACTTTTGCTCGCGCTTAACCTGCCTGCCAATATTCCGGTATGGCAGTGCGTTGTGGGCAGCGTATTTGCTATAATTGTAGTAAAATGTCTGTTCGGCGGTATCGGATGCAACGTTGTAAACCCCGCAATCACCGCAAGGGTGTTTATGCTCGTAGCATTCGGCAGTATGACAAAGCAGTCGTTCCCGGTGGTCGTAGATACGGTATCGAGCGCAACACCGCTCGATCTTATGGCAAACGCTCAGAGCGTTTCACTCAGCGACCTGTTTTTCGGTTTAACGGGCGGAGCAATCGGCGAAACCTGTGCGCTTGCGCTTATTATCGGCTTTGTATATCTTCTTGCACGCCGTGTTATCACATGGCATATACCCGTATCGTTTGTCGGAAGCGTGTATATCCTCTCGCTTTTTGTTGAGAGCTTTGATTTTACAAAAGCGCTTGCAATGATGCTTTCGGGCGGACTTCTTATCGGCGCGATCTTTATGGCAACCGACTACGTTACCTCGCCGTCGACTGCAAAAGGCAAACTCATATTCGGTATAGGCGCCGGCGTAATTACTTTCCTTATCAGATATTACGGCACATACCCTGAGGGTGTATCATTTGCAATATTACTTATGAATATTTTAACGCCCTACATTGACTCGCTTAGTGCACATAAAGTATTTGGAGGGCAGAAAGCATGAATAAATCTGTAAAAAGCATACTTGTGCTTGTGTGTATATGCGCTGTTATTTCACTGATGATGGCGCTGACAAATGAGCTGACTGCACCGATTATCGCCGAAAACGAAAGTGCCGCGGCAAATGAAGCTCTGCTTCAGGTAATGCCTGATGGCAAAGACTTTGAGGTGATTGACATCAGTACGTATACGCTTCCGTCAACTGTTGCAGAAGCATATAAGGAAGCAGGCGGCGGCTACGTATTCAAATTAAACACCACAGGATATTCCACAGGCTTTGTTATCATGTGCGGAGTTGCCGCCGATAAAACGGTTAGCGGTGCGCTTTGCCTCTCATCGGGTGAAACACTTGGATACGAAAAGACCTTCGGCGAAAATATGACAGGCAAGAATACAGAGACTGTTGAAGCCATAGACACCATATCGGGTGCTACAAAAACAACAGGCGCATACATATCCGCAGTTAAGGACGCACTTAATTCAGCCGTTATTTTAGACGGCGGCTCGGTAGATATCCGAAGCGAAGAAGAAATACTTGCAGATAACCTTTCGGCAGTATTACCTGAGGCAGAAGGAAGCTTTACAAAGCTCTTTATAACCGAAGAGCTAAGTGGAATAGACGCTGTATATTCCGCAGATAACGGCACCGGCTTTGTCTATATTGCCGGCGAAGAATTTATCGCAGTTGATCTAAAGGGAAGTGTTGTTACTGACACGAGTTTTGACATCAGCGAGTCTGTAGAGAAAATGCTCGCTTCAAACATAAGCGAGATTGATATAACAGCATACGAAAACCTGCCGGGCGCACTTGTTTCAGCAAGCATAACAGCAAGCGGAAACTACGTCCTTGAACTGAAAGCCGCAGGCTTCGGTATTAACGGAGACGTATGGTATAATCCATCAGGCGAATATATCTATGTTAAAGTTGCGATGACAGGAGAGGGAAAAATCCTTGATTGCGTAACTCTTTCTCAGGCTGAAACCGACGGAATCGGCTCTGCTTGCGCAGACGAAAAATTCTATACTCAGTTTGTAGGTAAAGACGAAAACAATTTCCGCGAAATTGACGCTATAAGCGGAGCAACTATAACAACAAACGCTTATAAGACCGCAATATCGCGTGCATTTGAATCGGTAAAAATTTTGAAAGGAGTGGAGTAAAATGAAAAACAATAACCTGCTTTCGGTACTCACCAAGGGTATACTCAAGGAAAACCCCGTGTTTATCCTTATCCTCGGTACCTGCCCCACTCTTGCAACAACAACCAATGTCGTAGGCGCATTCGGCATGGGAATTGCCGCACTTGCCGTGCTTGTTTGCTCGAACATTTTAATATCCTTACTTCGTAAGATAATTCCCGATAACGTGCGTATACCTTGCTATATCGTTATTATCGCAGGATTTGTAACGATAGTGGAAATGGTAGTAAAAGCCTTTTTTCCGGCACTCTATGAAATGCTCGGCGTGTATCTTGCCTTGATAACCGTAAACTGTATCATTCTTGGCAGAGCAGAGATGTTTGCAAGCAAAAACAGCGTGGTCAGCTCGGCTCTTGACGGAATTGGAATGGGCCTTGGCTTTACAGTGGCGCTTTGCGCTATGGCAACAGTCAGAGAAGTGCTTGGCGCTGCAAGCTTTGCAGGCATAGCTATACCGTTCCTTGCTGACTATAAGATTGAATTTATGGTAAAAGCACCGGGCGGTATGCTCGTATACGGACTCCTTATTGCGCTTGTTTATAAGCTTACTCACGGAAAAGCTCCCATGAAGAGAGAATTTTCGTGTGCAGGATGCCCGTCCGCTGAGTATTGCCGAACTGGTTCATGTGAGAAAGTGGAGGTAAAGTAAATGGAACTTTTTAAGTCATTGATAGTAATTTTACTCTCCTCGGTATTACTTAATAACTACGTGCTCAGCCGCTTCCTCGGTATATGCCCGTTCCTCGGCGTTTCGAAAAAGATTGATCAGGCAGTAGGTATGGGAGTTTCTGTAACCGCGGTAATGCTTATAGCAACAGCAGTTACCTGGCCTATACAGTATTACGTTCTCGAGCGCTTCGGACTCGGATATATGCAGACGATAGTATTTATCCTTATAATTGCGGCACTTGTGCAGATGCTTGAAAATCTGCTCAAAAAGTTCTCGCCGTCATTACATAAGGGACTCGGCGTCTATCTGCCGCTTATCACCACAAACTGCGCAGTACTCGGCGTTGCGATAAATAATATTACCGACGGTTACGGATTTCTCGAATCCATGG
>JAZNQU010000135.1:0-3280 GCA_045590315.1 Eubacteriales bacterium | reverse complement strand
ATGTTCATCATCGGTACAGGCATACAGGTATGGGCAAATCCGCCGATATATCTGTAAAGCGGCATAGACAGGGAAGCGGCGGCAGCGCGCGCACTTGCAAGCGACACGGCAAGTATTGCGTTTGCGCCGAGCTTTGATTTGTTTTCGCTGCCGTCAAGCTCACACATGATACGGTCAACTTCCGATTGCCTGTAAGCGCAAATACCACGCAGTGCCTCGGATATTGTGCCTATCGACCTTATCGCCTCCGTAACGCCTTTTCCACAGTATCTGCTTTTATCTCCGTCACGTTTTTCATGAGCCTCATGCACACCCGTCGATGCGCCCGACGGTACCGAGGCAATGCCGACAGCGCCGTCGTCAAGTATAACCTTCGCCATTACCGTGGGAAATCCGCGGGAATCGATAATTTCGAGTCCGCAGACTTTCTTAATATAGCTTTTTTTCACTAAATCATTCCTCTCGTGTTCGTTTTACTGATTTAGTATTTACCGGACTCTGCGAATATATGCTGACAAAAAAGCCTTCCTAAACATATAGGAAGGCTCTTTATGGTTTATTTTTCGTCTGAGTTTTTGATAATCGCTTCTGCGAGAACAAGATCGTCAGGGTGAGTTATTTTGATTTTTGCACTACTGCATTCAACAAGCTTTACTTTGAAACCGAGTCTTTCGGCAAGCGCATTGTCGTCTGTAACAACAGCCTTGTCCTTTTTCGCCGAGTAAGCGGCACTCATATAGACGTCCCTCTTAAAAACCTGCGGAGTTGAAGCAAGGTATAGTTTGTCACGATCAAGTGTTTTTTCGATAAAGCCGTCACCATTTGCAAGCTTTACGGTATCTGTACACTTTGTGGCTGCTGTTGCACATCTGTATTTGTATGCCGCGCGTATTACTTCGTTTATATCTTCGCACGTTATAAGGCAGCGCGCCGCATCGTGTATCGCAACGTACTTGCTTTTTTCGCTTATCGCTTCAAAGCCTCTGAGCGCAGACTCACTGCGCGTCTCTCCGCCTGTAACGATTGAATTCAGCTTTGATATGTTGTATTTTTCCTTGTAATTCTGATATACGCCCGCTTCATTTTCGCGGCAGACAATAATTATTTCATTAACAAGCTCGCTTTTTTCAAATGCAAGCATTGAGTGAGCCACTACCTCGCGCCCGTTTACCAAAAGGTGCTGTTTGGGTATTTCGCCGCCGACTCTCGTACCGCTGCCGCCGGCAACGATCACGGCAGAGGTGAAATAATGCTTTTCTTTTTTTGAAAAGATACTTGCGATTTTTTCTGAAATACTCATATTATTTCCTCATAGTCGGTGTCAGCAGATAGTTCTGCAGTCAAATCTTCGGATTCGGACACAGTTTCGATATTAGACTCTGTTTCGCTATCCGACTCCGGCTCTGTTTCTGTTTCACCTTCCGGTTCTGTCTCGGATTCAATGTCCGATTCGGCTTCAGCCTCAGATTCTGTTTCAGTTAAGTGTGCGCTATCGCTTTCAGTGTCGGTTTCATCACTTGAAATGAGTTCAGAGTCACTTTCGCTGTCAGAATCAGACTCGGTATCAGTATCAGAATCGGTATCATAGCCGTCGGAGCTATCATCGGTGTCAGACTCTGTTTCTGTAGGCTTTAGCCAGTCGGGAAGCTCGTCTTCGGAGTCTGTGTCATCTTCACTGTCCGAGTCGTATGTAGAGTCTTCACTTGTAATGTCGTCGCTCTCGCTTTCGGGGGGAGTCGGAGGATTCAGAATCAAGTCATACCATGCAGGTTCAGCAGGTATCATAAGCGCTTCAAGCTTGTTAAAGGTAACACCGGGATAATTTTCGCTTTCGCGCTCTACGTATTCCTCTAAACAAAGACCGCTTTCATATATAGCTTTGGCGTGTTCAAATCCGATAAATCTGAAATGCCAGGGCTCATAGTTTATGCCGGTAAGCTCGGCTTTTTCAGACGGGTAGCGCAGGATAAAACCGTATTTGTATGAGTTTTCGGCAAGCCATTTGTATGCATCTGTATCTTCAAAGCCTTCGTCAAGGTACATATATCCCGGTGTGATAAAGTCTACAGCGAGGCCTGTCTGATGCTCGCTTGTGCCGGGAACAGCTATGTATCCTGCGGTAAGAGCATATGCACTTGCAAAACTGTATTTGGAATACGCATACGAGCGAAGGCTGTTTTCAAAATTAGCCGTCTGTCTTGAAAGTGAACGGTAAGCCGAGCAGATGAGTAATGTCACACCGTCATCCTCGGCGTCGTTTATCATACACTGGGCAAAATCCGCAACGCGGGCATCAAAATAGTAGGTAGTTCCGTTTGATCTGACGCCCTTGAACTCGATATTTTCTTCAAGTCCGTCGGGAATGGGATTAGAACGGTTTATAAGATAGTATGCCCACGACGTGTCGGGTATTTCCATTTTTGAAAGGGTAAGGCGCGTATCGTCTGAAGATGTAACAACGCTGTCGGGAACTTCGGCTTCGGTATCGATTTCGATACTGACAGACTCGCTTTCACTTTCGGATTTTGAAGTATCAATGCTTTCGCTGACGCTGTCGGTTGTAAAAGTATCTTCGTTGTTATTACTGAATGCGCCGATAAATATCGAAGCTATCAATATAAGCAGTATTGTTCCGGTGATGAATATGCCGTTTTTGGAAGTTAAAAATGCAAGAAGTTTTTTGATGCATTCCTTTATTATTTTTACGATATCGTTTTTGTTGTTCATAACAGTAAAAAGCGGCGGTATACCGCAATCCTTTTCAAGTAATACTTTACTGATTACAGTATACCACCATCGTTTGATTTATGCAACGATTTTTTCGCTTTTATTTGAAAAATTTACTTTTTAAAACAAGAAATTATTTTTCGTAATTATACGAAGGGACAAGCTTTTTAACAAGACTGCGCACGTCGGCGAAATCGTCGTACATTACTTCAACAAGCTCATCAATTACCTCAACAAGCTGTTTTTCGTCAATGTCGAGCGGGTGACCGATGTGTATTCTGTCGTTTTCTGTCTGAGCAAGGCCTTCTTCTGCCATTAAAAGCTCTTCATAAAGCTTTTCGCCGGGTCTGAGTCCCGTGAATTCGATTTTGATATCACCGTTTGGCACGTGCCCCATAAGAGTGATAAGGTTTTTCGCAAGATCAACGATTTTTACGGGCTTCCCCATATCAAGAACGAAGATCTCGCCGCCCTTTGCGAAGGCGCCTGCCTGAAGAACAAGTGAAACCGCCTGGGGTATAGTCATAAAGTATCTTATAATGTCGGGATGAGT
>JAZNQU010000134.1:0-2917 GCA_045590315.1 Eubacteriales bacterium | reverse complement strand
ACCCTCGGTGATAGTGAACTGACGAACTCTGATAAGTCCGTGCATTTCACCTGACTCTTCATTTCTGAAAAGAGTCGAGGTTTCATTATAACGCGAGGGTAGATCACCGTATGAACGTCCCTTGTTAAGATATGCCTGGTACTGGAAAGGACACGTCATAGGACGGAGCGCGAAGACTTCCTTGTGCGCTTCAGGATCGCCGAGAACGAACATACCGTCACGGTAATGATCCCAGGGACCTGAAACCTTGTAAAGGTCAGATTTAGCCATATAAGGAGTCTTTGTAAGCTGCCAGCCGCGTCTCTGTTCTTCGTCTTCTACGAAGCGCTGAAGAAGCTGAATAACTCTTGCGCCCTTGGGGAGAAGTATCGGAAGTCCCTGACCGATAAGGTCGCTTGTGGTAAAGAATTCAAGCTCACGACCGAGCTTGTTGTGGTCGCGTTTGCGAGCCTCTTCAAGCTGCTCGAGATGAGCGTTGAGCTCATCCTTGGAGGGGAATGCCGTACCGTAAACGCGCTGAAGCATCTTGTTGTTACTGTTACCCTCCCAATACGCGCCTGTGCACTGTGTAAGCTTAAAAGCCTTGATCGCACCTGTTGAGAAGAGGTGAGGACCTGCGCAAAGGTCGGTAAAGTCGCCCATCTTGTAGAATGAGATCTCCTCACCTTCGGGTACGCGTGCAATAAGAGCCACCTTGTAGGGCTCGTCTGCCTTTTCCATAAGAGCGATAGCTTCATCCCTGGGAAGTGTAAAACGTTCAAGCTTTAAGTTTTCCTTGACTATTTTCTTCATTTCACCTTCGATATCGCGAAGGATGTCGGAAGAGAAGGGTGTTTCGGAATCGAAATCGTAATAGTAACCGTCGTCAATAGCCGGACCTATAGTGAGCTTTGTGCCGGGATAAAGTCTCTTAACCGCCATAGCAAGTACGTGAGAAGCTGTGTGGAAGAATACGCGCTTACCCTCAGCATCAGCAAAAGTAAGGGGAGCGACAGTATCGCCATCATTAAGCGTATGAGTAAGGTCAACAACCGTGTCGCCAACCTTTGCGGCGATAACCTCACGCGAAATAAGCTCTGCCTCTTTGAGCGCGTCGTACGCGGAAAGGGGAGCGTCAAAGGAATAATCGTTTCCATTGATAATGATTTTCATAAGTACCTCCATATAATTGAATGTCGTAGTCCCCGAGGAATAAAAAATCACCCCGGGACAAAATTGTCCGGGGTGAGGATAATATCCCCACGGTTCCACCCGAGGCTTTAACTCAATTTCTATAAAATTATGACACACGGTGGTAACACGGGTGAAACTGACGCGGCTTCACAGCAAGCGCCGCTCTCTGAGGACAGTTTTTCACACGGCCGTATCCGTATGTTGTATAGAAACTATACGAAAATATTTTATCACACAAGCATTATTTTGTCAAGTATGAATTTGATATTATATAAGTTTGAACAGTATAAAAAAAGTGCAAAAACTTGAAAAAAAGTATTGACAAACGGGGATGTTTATGGTATCATATATACCGTTGAGCGAATACGCGGGTGTAGTTCAATGGTAGAACCTCAGCCTTCCAAGCTGATTGCGTGGGTTCGATTCCCATCACCCGCTCCAGAAAAAAGCACTTGCACCTGCAAGTGCTTTTTTCAACGAAATAAATCCTTTCAGGATTTGTGAAATGCGCTTCGCGCGTGAGGATTTATTTCATTATCATTGAAAGAGCAAGCTTTCAATTTCACATTTTGCCGCAGGCAAAATATTTCACAACAACCGAAAGGCTATCACTATGAAAAATCCTTTCCCGAACTCGGATAATAACAAACGCTATTATTCATATGACTATTATCTGCGCCTCACCTACGGTAAAAAATGCCGCAGAATCCCTCTTGACGGCTCGTTTACCTGCCCTAACCGTGACGGTACAAAGGCTGTTGGCGGGTGCGCATTCTGCTCGGCAAAGGGAAGTGGTGACTTCACCGCGTCACGCACAAAATCTATTCTCGAGCAATACGAGGAAGTAAGCGCTACACTTTCATCAAAATGGGATGAAAATTCGCTAAATATCCCTTATTTTCAGTCGTATACAGGAACATATGCGCCTCTGTCAGTACTGCGTGAAAAGTACACAGAAGCGCTTAAAATACCAAGTATCGCAGAGCTTTGTATAGCAACACGTGCCGACTGCCTTGAAGACGACACTGTCCGCTATATTGCTAGTATCGCTGAGCATACACCCGTAATGCTCGAGCTTGGACTGCAAAGCATTCACGATACAACGGCAGAGCGCATGAATCGCGGACATACGTTTGAAGAATTTTTAGAGGGATATAATAAAGTTCGTACACTTGCGCCAAACGTACGCCTGTGCGTGCATCTCATCTTCGGACTTCCCGGCGAGGATCGCGATATGATGCTTGAATCTGTAAAGAGAGTCGCAGAGCTTAAACCCGACGCAGTAAAAATGCACCTGCTTCACGTGTTAAAGGACACGCGCCTTGCAGAAATGTATGTGCGCGGTGAGTTTGAAACGATGAGTCTTGATTCTTACGCTGAAACGGTAGTGTCTGCACTTGAGCTTTTGCCGCCCGATACCGTCATCTGCCGCGTTACGGGAGACGGCGCGCCCGACGAGCTTATCGCTCCCGATTGGAGCCGAAAAAAGTTCGTCGTAATGAATACGATAGACAAGCTTATGGTAAAACTTGACACGTGGCAGGGAAAGCTGTATAATATAAAATAGAATAACACAAAGGAGGTTTGACGATGAAAAAGCGTGTTAAGTTTACAACAACGCAGATGATATTGTTAAGCTTCCTTTTTGCAATTTTTATCGGAAGCATACTCTTGTCGCTGCCTTTTGCAACAAAAAGCGGTCAGAGTGTGGCATATGTCGACGCCCTGTTTACCGCAACTACCG
>JAZNQU010000133.1:0-7102 GCA_045590315.1 Eubacteriales bacterium | reverse complement strand
GGTCAGATGGCGCCCACAACACTTCCTGGACAGGTTACACAGACCTCCCCCTACGGTCGTGATGTTGAAAAGGTCGGATACCCCGTAAAGGTATGCGAAATGCTTTCAAGCTTAGACGGTGCTTATTATCTTGAAAGAGTAGCGGTGAACAACGTAAAGAATATAAAGAAAGCAAAAGCCGCTATTAAAAAGGCGTTTCAGAATCAGGTAGACGGAAAGGGCTTCTCGCTCGTTGAAGTAATTTCCACATGTCCCACCAACTGGGGAAAATCACCTGTAGATGCGCTTGCATGGGTAGACGAAAAGATGATTCCGTACTATCCTCTCGGAGTTTATAAAGATAAGGATGGTGCGGCAAATGAATAAGCAGATACTTATTGCAGGTTTCGGCGGACAGGGAATACTTTTCTCAGGTAAATTCCTTGCTTACGAAGGTCTTATCGATAACAAGGAAGTCAGCTGGCTTCCCTCATACGGTCCCGAAATGCGTGGCGGTACTGCAAACTGCAGTATTATTTTAAGCGATACAAAAATCGGCTCACCTATAGTTGACAATCCCGATATTCTTATTGCAATGAATGCGCCCTCGCTTGAAAAGTATGAAAACGCAGTAAATCGTGGCGGAGAAATATACGTAGACAGCTCTCTTATTGAAAAGAAAGTTGACAGAGACGACGTAAACGCATACTATATTCCTGCCACAAAACTTGCAGGTGATAATGGCTTGAGTGGTCTTGCCAACATCATAATGATCGGACTCATGATAAAGAAAAGCGGAATAATTCCCTATGAAAATATTGAAAAAGCAATGAAAAAGGTAGTTTCCGCAAAGCGTCCTGAACTTTTCGACCTTAATATCAAAGCAATTGAGCTTGGATATAATTACGAGGAGGCATAATTATGAATGAACAGATAAAAGACATAGGAATGCGCCTGAGACACCTTAGAGAAGATCTTGAGATAAGTGCCGAAACAATGGCATCAAAGCTTGAGGTTGATCTTGAGACATACAAAGGATACGAAAGCGGCGACCTTGATTTCTCGTTCAGTCTTATTTATAACGCTGCCGATATTCTCGGCGTTGACGTGCTCGACCTTATAAGCGGTAATGCTCCGACTCTTTCTATGTGCAGCATGGTAAAGAAAGGAAAGGGCTACTCTGTAAAAAGAGATGACGAATACGATTATAAGCACCTTGCATTTACCTTCAGAAACAAAAAGGCTGAGCCTTTCCTTGTCACCATTTCTCCGGATACAAAGCCCCCTGTAATGCATGACCACGAGGGTCAGGAGTTCAACTATCTCCTTTCCGGTAAAATGATGCTTTATATGGCCGATATATCCTATGAACTTTCTAAAGGTGACAGTGTATATTTCGACGCAAGCGTACCTCATGCAGAGGTAGCTCTCGGAGATAAAGATGCACAATTTATCGCTGTAGTTATCAAGTAAAGAGGTGTTTGAAAGTGGCGATCTACGAAAAATTTGTAGGTGCGTCAAGAGATGATTTTATCTCACTTAAGGATGCACAGAAAAACTACAGACTTACATATAAAGATAATTACAATTTTGCCTACGATGTTCTTGACGTACTCGGCAAAACAAAGCCCGATAAGCTTGCAATGCTCTGGCTTTCCAAAGACAAGGAAGAGAAGAGGTTCACTTTCCACGATATTATGGTTGGCTCAAACAAGGCAGCGAACTATTTTAAGTCGCTCGGAATAGAAAAGGGCGACAGGGTAATGCTCGTTTTAAGACGCAACTATTACTTCTGGTTCTGCCTTATGGGACTTCATAAAATCGGCGCTATCGCCGTTCAGGCAACCGATATGCTTAAGGCAAAAGACTACGTTTACAGATGTAATGCTGCTAATATTAAATGCGTAATTGCAACCGATTTTGGAAACGCTACCGAGTATTTCGATGAAGGCGGAGATAAATACGAAACGGTTGAACTAAAGCTTGTTATCGGTCACAAAAAGGTTGATGGATGGCTTGATTTTGAAGACGGTTTTGAAGCCGCAAGTGAAGAGTGGCACAGGCCCACCGGCAAGGGTGCAACAAAAGCTGACGACACAATGCTTATGTCTTTCTCTTCAGGTACTTCGGGTTATCCCAAAATAATCTCTCACAATTACAAGTATACCCTCGGACATATTATGACAGGCGTATTCTGGCACAGAGTTGTTGACGGTGGTTTACACTTTACAATCTCCGATACAGGCTGGCTTAAGTCTCTTTGGGGAAAAATGTACGGACAGTGGTTTGGTGAAAGCGCAGTTCTCGTTTATGATTTTGAAAGATTCGATCCTGCTGATATTTTGTCAGTTATTGAGTCAACAAAGGTTACAACCTTCTGCGTTCCCCCGACAATGTACAGAATGATGCTTGAACAGGACGTAAGCAAATACGACCTCTCATCATTAACGCATTGCTGTTCAGCCGGAGAGGCACTTAACCCTGAAATATTCAATAAGTGGAAAAAAGCAACCGGGCTTAAAATCTACGAAGGATTTGGCCAGACCGAGACGTGCCTTTGCATAGGTACGCTTTATCCCTGGACAGAGCCTGTCCCCGGAACACTCGGTTATCCGATACCCGGTTATGACGTTCATATTCTTGACAGCGAAAACAATTCCTGTCAGCGCGGTACAACAGGTGAAATATGTATTCGTGTGCTCAGCGCAAACCGCAAATCCTGCGGACTTCTTGATTCATACAATATGAATGCAGAAGACACAAAGAACGCTATGTACGGCGGTTTCTATCACACAGGTGACACGGCGTACAGAGACGAAACAGGCGTGTTCCGCTATGTCGGACGTAACGATGACGTTATCAAGTCATCCGGATACCGTATCGGACCGTTTGAAATAGAGAGCGTTATGCTTGAGCACGCATCCGTTAAAGAGGTTGCGGTAATTGGTGTTCCCGATCCTGTGCGCGGTTTTGCCGTTAAAGCAGTAGTTGTACTCAACAAAGGCTTCGAGCCGAGCGACGAGCTCACAAAAGAACTGCAGAAGTACGTTAAAGATAACACCGCTCCTTACAAGTATCCGAGAATAATCGAATATGTTGATGAGCTTCCCAAAACTTTTAACGGAAAGATAAGAAGAAGCGAGATCCGCGAAAAAGAGACGCAAAAAGCATAAGTAAAAGCCGAGTCAAAAGACTCGGCTTTCTTAATCCCTGTTATTCTGCTCAATAAACTCTCTCATCTCTTTTTCCGCGGCAACAAGCTCGTCCCAAAACTCACTTGGAGTCACTCGGGCAGCACCACTTCCGAAAATAATCATTTGTATCTGAGCATCTGAGGTCGCAACGCGGACTCTGTAATCTTTAGAGAGTTGCTTCGTTGTCTTCTCAATATACTGATCCGCGGTTTCCGCTTCCTTGGTGTAAACTACAGATATACCGTGCACGCGCTCAACTGAACCAACACCGCCTTTTACCTTATACGCATCGAAAACAAGTATAACGTTGTTGTTTCGCATAGCCTGGTATCCTGCAACCTTGTCTATAAGAAGGGTGCGTGCGAGGTCTAAACTTTCTTCTGCAACACTTTTTAATTCATTGCAGGCAAAAATAATATTGTAACCGTCGATAAGCAGATAAGTCGGACCTATGGGCGCTGATTTTTTATGCTTCTCAGGCAATTTCACGTGATTTTCTTTAGGAGTCTTCAGCACATCAGGTGCCCGCCTCTTGATTTTTCCATACGTTGCTTCAAATATCCGCAGGATTTCCTCTTCATCGGCAATCATAGATGAAAAATCTCGCCTCTTAGGCTTTATAGGCTCGTATACCGGCTCTTTTTTATCCCCAATCAAAGGAATGTGCATATAGTTAAATACATCATGCCACTTAACAAGAAAACCGCTTCCGTGAGAGCAGAATACCGAGTCAGGTGTATTCATAAGATCAGCTTCAGGATCATAGTTGAACTCACCTATTACGGTATCCGTATTCATGCAGGGAGCATAGCCATCAAAATTGAATGTAAGCTTGCCTTTACCGTGCGTATACGATAATACCTGCTTGTTATATTCTCTTATAGCAGACACAGGAGCTCTTCCGGAAATAAGCGTCATTTCGCCTGTAGTCTCGCCTATCTCGTATTGTGCAAACATACATGACAAATCAGTCATAGCTCTGCCGGCGTTTTCAAGCGGAAGCTCAAGGGTAAAAGCGTACCGGGGTTCGAGTAAAACGCACTTTTCTTTAGATCTTGCTTGCATAAGCGCCTGCCTGAGTGCGCGATAAGTCGCTTGCCTGAAATCACCGCCTTCGGTGTGCTTTTGATGGGCGCGTCCGCTCACAAGGGAAATTTTCAGATCAGTCAGGGGCGAACCTGTCAGAACGCCTAAATGCGTCTTTTCGGCAAGATGAGTTAATACTAGTCGCTGCCAGTTGCGATCGAGCTCATTTTCATTACATTCACTTATAAACACAAGCCCGCTTCCGCGCTCACCGGGGGAGATTTTTAAATGCACTTCAGCATAATGGCGCAAAGGCTCATAGTGGCCAACTCCCTCGAACGTATCAGAAACAGTTTCTTTATAAATGATACTGCCGTGCTCAAATTCGACTTCAAGGTCAAATCTGTCATATAGGACTCGCTTAAGTACTTCAAGTTGAATTTCACCCATAATCTGAACGTTAATTTTCTGCAAATGTTCATTGAAGGTTACACGCATTTGCGTTTCTTCCTCTTCAAGCTTGCGGAAAACCTGCAGGGCGGAAGTAATATCAGTCCCATCACTCAAACGAACCGAATAAGTGAATACAGGCTCGCTCATCAGCTTGTTTTCAGATACTTCGCTGCCAATGCCGTCACCGGGTAAAGCTGATGAAAGTCCCGTGACAGCACATATCTGACCTGCCTCTGCTTCGTCAACCGGTTTAAATTTCAAGCCTGAATAAATACGTATCTCATTAACTTTTTCTATACGGTTGTTTATATCAAGTAATGATTTTACTTTAAGCGTGCCGCCGGTAATTTTTATATGGGTAAGTCGGTTTCCGCGCTCGTCTTCAGAGATTTTATAAACGCGTGCACGGAACTCAGCAGGATAGCTTTTGTTCATCGTAAACTCGTCAAGAGCCGACATAAACTCACATACACCTTCGTTTTTCAGCGCAGAGCCAAAATAACATGGGAATATTCTGCGCTTAAGTATAGAGCTTCGCAGCGAATCGTCTGAAAACTTGCCTGTTTCTTCATATTCTTCAAATAATGCCTCGTCAAGAAGTGCTGCATCTTCATAAAAGGAATCATCGCGACAAGCAAAATCAAAGCACCCGTCTGAGAGTCGGCTTTTTAAATTAGAAAGAACCAAGTCGCGATCAGTTGCTGCAAGATCGGTTTTATTCACAAAAACGAACGTAGGTATACTGTAATGCTCCAAAAGCTTCCACAAGGTTTCCGTGTGGCTCTGAACACCGTCAGAACCGCTTATAACGAGTATAGCATAGTCAAGCACACGAAGTGTGCGCTCGGTTTCGGCAGTAAAGTCTACGTGGCCGGGAGTGTCAAGGAGAGTAACGTCAGTATCGCCGAGTGTAAGCTCGGCTTGTTTTGAAAATATTGTAATTCCGCGGTCGCGCTCAATTACGTTCGTGTCAAGAAACGAATCACGTCGGTCTACACGTCCGAGCTTTTTAATCTCACCCGCATTATATAAAAGCGCTTCCGATAACGTTGTCTTACCCGAGTCAACGTGCGCTATTATTCCGAATACAAGCTTTTTCATTATACTCCTCTATAACAGTTAATTCTTTTACAATTATAACATAAATTCACGCAAATACAATAGAAGATTTAAATTATATATTAATTTACTTGCATTTTAAGTATTTTATGGTATAATTTAATCAAAATGATCTGTTAAGAAAGGTTAAAAAATGAAAACAGTTGTACTCGACGGACACGCTGTCAATCCCGGAGATCTGAGCTGGAAATGGCTTGCCCAAACAGGTGAATACACCGTATACGAACAAACTACGCGCGATCAGATAATCGAGCGTGCAATTTCAGCCGATCATATTATCACAAATAAGGTAGTCTTTGATAAGGAAATATTCGACAGACTTCCAAAACTCAAATATATCGGACTCACTGCAACAGGATTTAATATAATTGACACCGACTATGCCGCAGAAAAAGGTGTTGTAGTAACAAATGTTCCTGCATACAGTACCGATTCGGTTGCACAGCATACGTTTGCCCTTTTGCTTGAATTGATGACACGTCCTGCACTCCATGATGAGAGCGTAAAAGAAGGGAAGTGGGCAAGGAACGCATACTTCTGCTATTGGCTCACACCGCAGATAGAAATAGCAGGCAAAACACTTGGTATTATCGGCGGCGGACAGATAGGAATGAAGGTCGCCGAAATAGCAAAAGCATTCGGAATGAATGTTCTTATCTATGGAAGAACAATTAAACCCGGACGCGTAACGCTTGACGAAGTGCTCACACAGAGCGATATAATATCAATACATTGCCCGATGAATAAAGATACCGACAGACTTATAAACCGTGATACTATCGCAAAAATGCGTGATGGTGTTTATATAATCAATACAGCGCGCGGAGGAATTATAGACGAAGAAGACTTGGCAGACGCGCTTAAGTCGGGCAAAGTAGCAGGTTTTGCAGCTGATGTAATATCATCAGAACCGCCGGAGAACACAAATCCTCTCATACTTGCTCCTAACACCATAATAACACCTCACCTCGCTTGGGCAACTTACGAAGCGCGCTCGCGCCTTATGGAAGGTGTACGCGACAACTTGCTTGGATTCATAAGCGGTAATATTCAAAACAAGGTAAACTAAATCAAAAAAGAGCAACAAATATGTTGCTCTTTTTTACCATTATAGTAGAAACGAATTTAGCGTGCTTACTTTATTTTGGGAAGGCTTGCAGCTGCAATAGACTGGCCTACGCGACGGCTGCTTTCGTCGGGAAGATGAATTGTTATCTTCTTAGCAAGCTCGGGGAATTCCTCAGAGAGAGCCTTCTGTGCATACTTAAGAAGTATGTTTCCACCCTCACCGGATGATACGCGTCCCATGAGAAGAACGTGCTTTATATCAT
>JAZNQU010000132.1:0-2965 GCA_045590315.1 Eubacteriales bacterium | reverse complement strand
TAGAATCTATGATATTACCGTTAGCGTTTATACTGTGAGAGCCAAGCTTAGCGGTCAAATCAAGTCCATCTGTCATAAAATGCGCCTGTGTGCCGTCAAAGTCTGCCGTGTTTGCGCTTTTCATGCCGATCAGCGCACGTGCACTTACATATGTAACACCGTTTTCGATTACGAGCGGCTCGCTGTCCGGATATGACACGTCGTCGTAGGTAAGTCCCACAGCGGCGGCAGACAGTGTTGTATACACCGTAAACGCCAAAGCAAAAATACAGATAATAATTTTCTTTTGTACCAAAGTCATTTGCTTGTGTCCTTTCTTTTCTATTAACGGCAACTTCGCACCGTCTTGTTAATTATACCTTATTTTCACCCCATGCTCAAGCGCTTACTTTTGGCATTATTCCCAATAACATATAATAGGAAGAAAAAATATGAAAATACTATTGATTTTTTTGTAGAAATGTGATATATTATCTGTAATTTCAAATTTGCCTGTACGGTAAATATAACACAATGCAATAACTTACAATACTACCAAAGCCTGACACTTTTGGCAGTACTTATACAAATATTCCCGCAACGACGAATTTGACATAATACAAAACAAAGGACACAGGTATATAAGTATGAACACCTTATTATCAGTTTCTATCGCATTGCTTGCCGGTCTCTTAATGACCAGAATCTTTAAGCCCTTGAGGCTTCCGTCAGTTACAGCCTACCTTATCGCAGGTGTACTTATCGGTCCCTATTGCCTCGGCGCACTCGGAATTTCCGGCCTTGGCTTCAATAACCATGACAATCTTTCCACGCTCGCACTTGTCTCCGAGGTAGCACTCGGCTTTATCGCATTTTCCATTGGTAACGAATTCAGGCTCGAGGATTTAAAGAAAACGGGCAAGCAGGCGCTCGTTATCGGTATATTCCAGGCACTCGTTGCAACACTTTTCGTTGACCTTGCGCTTTTAGCAGTCCATCTTATCATGCCCGACAAGATTACAGCCGCACAGGCGATAACGCTTGGCGCAATAGCGACTGCTACCGCACCTGCCGCAACGCTTATGGTAGTACGCCAATTCAAGGCGCACGGCCCTCTCACAAAGCTGCTTTTACCTATCGTTGCACTCGACGATGCTATAGGTCTTATAGTTTTTGCAGTATCGTTCGGTGTTGCTAAAACAATGGTAAGCGGTCAAATCGACCTTATTTCAATAATAGTAAATCCTCTTATCGAGATCGTATGCTCGCTTTTACTCGGTGCACTTATGGGTTGGCTGCTCACACAGCTTGAAAAGTTTTTCAATTCAAACACTAACCGTCTTAATATGACAATCGCTGTTGTATTTCTGACCGCATCCCTTTCGATGCTTGACTTCCACATCTGGCCGGTACATATCGGCTTTTCACCACTTCTCACTTGTATGATGCTCGGAACGGTATTCTGCAATACCTGTCCCCTCTCGCACGACCTTATGGCAGCGTCTGACAAATGGACGTCTCCCTTATTTGCCGTATTCTTCGTTATAAGCGGTGCCGAGCTTGAACTCAGTGTATTTGCCGACTGGGCTATCGTAGTTATCGGTGTCGTTTACATCATCTTCCGTTCACTCGGTAAATATTTCGGAACGCTTGGAAGCGCAAAGGTTACAAAGTGCTCGCCCGAAATATGCAAGTACCTCGGTATAACACTTCTGCCGCAGGCAGGCGTAGCTCTCGGTATGTGTACGATCGCAGCAGCTCAGTGGCCCGAGCAGGGAGCGCTTATACGCAACATCACCCTCTTTGCCGTACTCATCTACGAGCTCTTCGGACCGATGTTTACAAAGATGGCACTTACAGCTGCCGGTGAAATCAAGCCTATGAGCGACGAAGTAAAACAGCGCCGTCAGAACAAGCTTGAAGCAGCAAAGGAAATGAAAAAGTAATATCACAAAAGCCGTGAGCCAAGCTCACGGCTTTAACTTTATGCAAAAATAAGGGAGATGCGTTTGCATCTCCCTTTAATATTACTTAAGGTTGTTCTTAAGATTTTCGTATTCGTCCCAGAGCTCCTTAGGTACGCGTGCACCAATGCTCTTGTAGAACTCGTCGATTCCGTCTGCTTCCTCTTTCCAGAGAGCCTTATCAACGTTGAGAAGTCCCTTGAGTGTATCGAGATCAAGGTCAAGTCCTTCAATGTTGATGTCCTCAGGATTCGGAACGTAACCGATAGGTGTTTCAACTGCATCAACTTCGCCACGGCAACGAGCGAGGATCCACATGAGAACACGCATATTGTCGCCGAACCCGGGCCATATGAAGTGACCTTCGTCGTCTGTTCTGAACCAGTTAACGTTGAATATCTTAGGAGGATTGGGGATCTTCTTACCCATTGCAATCCAGTGTGCGAAGTAGTCGCCCATATCATATCCTACGAAAGGACGCATAGCCATCGGGTCACGTCTTACAACACCAACAGCACCTGTTGCTGCTGCAGTTGTTTCAGAAGCCATTACCAAGCCTACGAATACACCGTGATTCCAGCTTCTTGACTGGTATACGAGGGGAGCTGTCTTTGCACGACGTCCGCCAAATACGATAGCTGTTACCGGTACGCCCTTGGGGTTATCAAACTCGGAAGAAATGCAGGGGCAGTTCTTTGCAAGTGCTGTAAATCTGGAGTTGGGGTGAGCACCCTTTTCGCCGGACTCCGCATCCCACGGTTCGCCCTTCCAGTTGATTGCGTTCTTGGGAGGATTCTTGTCAAGACCTTCCACCATACAGTATTGTTTTCTGTATTGTGAACTACGTTTGTAAATATTGTATCACGCATTGTTGTTGCAAGCGCGTTGGGGTTAGACTTATTGTTTGTACCGGGAGCAACGCCGAAGAAACCATTTTCGGGGTTAACAGCCCAAAGTCTTCCGTCTTCGCCAACACGAAGCCATGCGATATCGTCGCCTACGCACCATACCTTATAGCCCTG
>JAZNQU010000131.1:0-6671 GCA_045590315.1 Eubacteriales bacterium | reverse complement strand
AAAGCGGTACGGTAACTACCATTCCGCTGTAGAAGTCCGAAACTACAGGACAGAATATCGGATTATGTTCAAGCATACATATCGCTTTCATTTCTTTAAGGTGCTTGTGGTTTTGTGTAAGTCCGTACTGACGGGGTGCTTCCATGAGTGCCGTTTTATCGTCCCCCTCGTATTCGGCTATCATTTTCTTTCCGCCGCCCGAGTAGCCTGTAAGTGAATGGCAGAACAGCGCCGTGCCTTTATCAATTATTCCTGCTTTTACAAGCGGATAAACGATAGACACAAATCCACCTGCGTGACATCCCGGAACCGCTATTCTTTTTGAATTTTTGATTTTTTCAGTCTGGTCGGCAGAAAGCTCGGGAAGTCCGTATACAAAGTCAGGATGCTTTCTGTGAGCCGTTGAAGTATCAATAATCACCGTATCGGGATTAGTACAAAGCGACACAGCTTCTATCGCCGCCTCGTCAGGCAGGCACAGGAAGGTAATATCGCTGTTGTTTATCGCTTCTCTGCGCTTTTCTTTATCTTTGCGCTCAGAGTCATCAAGTCTTATAAGCTCTATATCGCTTCTTGTTTCAAGTCTTTGATATATGCGCAAACCGGTTGTTCCGGCGCTTCCGTCGATAAATACCTTTTTCATATTTTCCCTTCCTTTCGGCAAATACACTGTTTTTGTGTATAATTATTGCCGAACGTGCTCTTTTATGAATTATTATACACCGTTTCTGCATAAAATGCAAGCGTTTTTGCATAATTATTTAGCTTTTTATGCATTTTTTTGCATTCTGCGCTATTTTTGTTAAACAAAATCTGTATTTTTATAGATTTTGCCGCAAAATCACTTCATTTCTTCAATATAGTAAACGTACTCAAGTGATTTTAACGCTTCTATTATCTCTGTATGCGTCTTATACTTCTTAAGCTCCGAGCTGTCTATCGTAACCGCTACCGAGTATACGCTCATACCCGAATTTATGTATGCGGGATTTACTTCAATCTCGTCTATGATAAGACCGAGCTTACGAATAGTCGTTACGAAGTCCTGCAGATTACTGCTGCTCTTAAGTTCAAGGTGCATTTCGAAATGATTGGAACGGTTTTTGAGGTAACGCTCAAATTTCGGAAAAAGTGAGAGACAACAAAGAAGTGAGACGAATGATATAAGCGTTACGGTATAAAGTCCGGCTCCGATTGTCAAGCCTATGATTGCGCACGTCCAGAGTCCGACAGATGTAGTAAGTCCGCGTATCTGGTTCTTTGAGCTGTAAATCATCGAGTTAACACAAATAGTTGCTGAGCCAACGACAATCGCCGCCGATATAAGGTAGAACGTCGCACCGTAAGACTGGTTGATAAAAATATCAACAAGCATCCCTATCGTCGATGCAAGGGATACGAGCATAAAGGTTCTGAGTCCTGCAGAATGGCGCTTGCTTGAACGCTCGCAACCTACTATTGCCGCAAGTATAAGCGCAAGTGCTATTCTGAGTACAATAGACCAAATATTAAGTTCTGCCGACCAGTTACCTATTAAATGAACTATCGGGTCTGTCATCTGAATTGAATTTATTATATCCATCACAAATTGTTCCTTTCAAATCATCTTCTGTTATTAAAGCGCTGTCTGCGCGAAGCTATCATTTCGTAATGCTCCTCAGCGGCACTTGTGAACGCCTGTTCCTCCTCGGAGTCTGTGTGCTCTGGAAGCTCTGTCTGAATTTTATGTATACGCTCTATAAGAAGCTCGACCTCGCTCTTCTTGCGTCCGTCATCATCATGCGACTTGACGTCAATCAGCTCTTCGATCTTCTGCGAGCACGCGCCCGATTTAAAGAGCGCAAGCTTAGCAAGCGCCGGTCCGACAAGCTCATAAAGTATGCCTGCGGCGAGTATTACCGTTTCAAGTGCACTGCCGAGGTCGCCGCCTATTGCTCTTGCGCCCATTGCAACAAGCGGAATGGCAACGCCTGCCTGCGGGATAAGCGCGAGCCCGAGATTGTTTCGTATGTTTTTCGGCTTTTCTGCGATTATGCTTCCGACATAAGCTCCTGCATATTTTCCGATTATACGAATCAGGAAATATGAAACACTTATAACAAGAAGGGGTGTAGCTCCAACACTTCCCATAGGTGATACAAGTGCATCAAGTCTGAAAGTCAGTCCGCTTCGTACGAAGAATAAAAGCAATATCGGCGGTCTGAAATAGTTAAGCTGTTTGAAGAGCTTGTCATCACCGCTTATGTTTATGTATATCATTCCCATGGACATACATCCGAGAAGAGGCGATACATCAAGAAGCGTGCATATCCCGCAGAAACCGAACAGAATAGCAATCGTGATAATTAGTCGGTTATCCGTGGAACGTTTCTGTTGTATCATGAGTTTCATAAGGGCGCCGAAAAGTCCGCCGAGAACTATAACGCCGAGATTTACAAGCACAGGCTCAAGAATGTCCCGCGGCTCAACGACTGATGCATTGAGAGAAGAAAGTGCAACCGAGATTGCAACGCTGTATGCAAGGAGTCCGACAATATTGTCTATCGCGACCACCTGCAAAAGTGTGTTGACAAAGTCGCCTTTTGCACGAAGCTGACGTATTGTCATCATCGTTGAGGTAGGCGCAGTAACTGACGCGAGCGCCGATACAACTACGCTGAAAGCAAAATTCAGCCTTAAGACAAAATATGTAAGCACGAATACGAAAATCGAGGCAAGTGACGATTCAAGTAAAGCTGTCAGAACGACTTTCGGTCCGTTTTTCTTTAACATATCGAATCGGAAGAATTCGCCCATACCAAACGCAATAAAGGCAAGGGCGATATCTGCAAGGAAGTCCATACCATCTATTATGTTAGTTGGAATGAGATTTAAAAAATAAGGTCCGATAATAACGCCTGTCAATATGTACGCAGTTACGTCCGGCAGCTTCAGAAGCTTAGTTATACGGGTCGCAAGAAAGCCGAACATCAGTATTGTAGCGACAGATATGACAACCACCGCAGTTGGTGAGGTTACGTTCAGATACTCATATACAGACTGTTGCATATATTCCTCCTTAGTGAATATTTTTTACCTTATTATATAAAAGCAGTAAAAATAATAACTATTATACTACTTGTATTACAATCAAGTCAAGGTTTATTTTAAAAAGCGAGTATTGTTTACAAATTGTTCACATTCACCGGTATAAAAAATGGCCTCCGAAATTCGGAGGTCATTTTTTATACGTAATATTCTTTTCCGTTATCAAGGCATACGGCACACAAAGGTTCGTCTTCATATTCACCGCAGTTAATGGAGTAATTCCCGTTTTGACGTACTGCTTTTCTCTGAATCTTCCCCTCATTTATCAAAACTTCATGCCCCGATACAAGCGTAGCGTCATCAAAGTAGCGGCACTTAATATCTGCTTTTTCAAACACAAGCTCTTCCGGACTGTAGTCATCAAGCTCACGTCCGGGCCTGTAACTTGCAAGCCCTGCATGAACAAGAATATATTTGTCTTTTCCAACAACTACCTCTTCATACAGCGGAAGATCTTCAAGATATTCAATCAGCGCTTCCCTTTCTTCGCTATCAAGCTCTGCAAAAGCTGCTGCCGTAGTATCTCCGCCGCTCTTGAGCCAGTCAACAAGTATTTCAGAGTTTTCCGTCTCACTTTTTCCCGACTCTTTCATTTTTTTAAGTATTTTCAGCGCAGTATATTCATGATCCCCAAGTATCGGAAACACGTTTGCCCGCATACTCATATCCTTTAATACCGCAATCGGGTGTTTGCCGATGTCTATCATGTCTCCGATAACGTAAAGATCATCGCTGTCTTTGAACCCGATTTGTTTAAGCATCTCCAGGTATTTTTCATATCTTCCGTGTATATCGCTCATTACGTACGTCATAAATTCACCCCTTGACGAAAAGTTTTACGATACTGTTATTTTTCTTTCCCTGAAAATTATTATACATCTGAGTGAGTGTCATATTTTGTAAACAAAAGTAAACGAAAAATACCGACAGCACCTTATTCGGGTGCGGCCGATATTTTCATTACAAAATTTATTATAAGTGTCTGGATAAAGATACTTAGAAATGCAAGCAAAACACCGTAGAGATCACGTGTTACAATCAGTGCAAGTATTATAACCACAAGATCGCATATAAAAAGCGCCGTGCCAAGCCTCAGATTTTTAAACTTTACTCTTATAAGCGTTGCTACAAGATCGGTACCGCCGGTTGTATAGCCAAGCGAAAATATAAGCCCCATTCCTGCACCGATCACAGCTCCGCCGACCAGTGCATTCAATACTCTGTTTGTTGCGACAGCACTAAGATGACTGAGCAATTCTGAACTTGCACCCGTAATCATTACCCCGATAAAAGCTCGCTTGATATACCCCTTGCCGTGTACAAGTGCGTTTGCAGCAAGAAAAGGAAGATTCAGAATTATCACCGTAGTTCCAACGGGCATTCTGAATAGTATATTGAGTATTATTGCAATTCCCGTAAACCCGCCTGCCGCAATTTCAGACGGAACCAAAAACACATTCAGACCGATTGCAAACATTATAGACGCTACTGTAAGGATGATCCCTCGTCTTATCTTCGTATTCATGCCGCCCCTGCGTTAATCAGCTCTGATACTGTAACGAATTCATATCCCTGAGATTTCAGTTCGGGAATTATCCTTTTAAGCGCCTCTGTCGTGGGACTGTCACCGACAACAAAGTCGTGAAACAATATAATACTGCCGGGTTTCACATTATCATAAATACACTTACATATCTTGTCTACTTCATTATGCGCCCAGTCAAGAGTATCTATATTCCAAAGTATAACGTCATAGTCTATCTTTCCTACAGCCGACGCGATCATTTCAGAGCACCAGCCTTCAGGCGGACGAAATAATTTCGGTCTGTATTCAGCAATTTCAAAAAGCTCCTCTTCGGTAGACTCAAGTTCGCAAATCAGCCTGTCTGTTGTAAGCTTTTTCATTTTTGTATGATTATAGGTGTGGTTTCCGATTTCATGCCCTTCTGCAAGCTCGCGGCGTATTATTTCCGGGTATTCATGAGCCATTGCGCCAACAACAAAAAACGTTGCTTTAATATCGTAATCGCGAAGCACGTCAAGTATTTCGTCCGTTCTGTATTTATGCGGACCGTCATCAAAAGTGAGCGCTATAAGTTTTTCCTGTGTCGGTGCGCTGTAATAAACACTTCCGGCAGGCCGATAATCCTCGGCACTCGCAGAAAACACGGCGGCAAACGTGAGTATTATTGACAGAGCAGAAAATTTAGTCCTTCTTTTCACAATTTCCCTTTAATTCATCAAGCGTTCCGAATCTGTATCCCATACCCTTCAGCTTCGATATAAGCTCATCAAGTATAGAAGCATTTGTTGCGCTGGTCGGATGAAGCAACATAACTTCTCCGTTATGAATGTGTGCAAGTATCTTTTCCATAGCCTTTGCTCTATCCGGCTGTTTGCCGTTATCCCAGTCGGCGTATGCAAAGCTCCAGAACACCGTATGATATCCAAGCTCGTCTGCGTGTTTAAGATTGTTTTCATTAAATGAGCCCTCGGGCGGACGGTAATATTTTGCAAGCGTGTTTCCGGTGTACTCGGTATAAAGTTTTTCAAGAGCTTCAAGCTCGCGTGCAAATTCTTCCTTGTCTGATACAAGCGACATATTCTTGTGCTTTGCAGTATGGTTGCACACAAGATGTCCATCTTCTGCCATGCGCTTGACAAGCTCGGTATTGCGTGTTACAAGATTTTCAAGTATGAAAAATGCCGCTTTGACATTATGTTTTTTTAACGTATCAAGTATCTTTTCAACGTTTCCGTTTTCATATCCTGCATCAAAGGTAAGATATATCACCTTTTCATCTTTTCCTATATATGAGGCGTTATGACTATCAATAACTGTAAGATCACCCTCAAGAAAAGGTCGCCTGTGCTCTTTATTATTTTTAACGTACCAATGTATAGCCGTATCATTTGCATAAGAAGCAAAGCCTGTTCCTAAAATCGCAATAAGCGCGACTATACAAATATATCCAAGAACTTTTTTCATATTTTTTCCCTTTCATTTAAGTTTATTTGCAAATTTAGTTTTTGCGTTTTTTGGTACTAAAAACGCGTTATTTTGAGGAAAGCGTGCTAAATATTAAAAAAGACTTGACTTTATAATTCAAAAATTGTAAAATATTTTTTAGAATTGATTATTGAAAAGGTAAGGAAAATTATAATGAAAATGTGGGCAGGCCGCTTTAAAAAACAGATAGACAGCGGCGTAAACGATTTTAATTCATCAATTGCCTTTGACAAGGTAATGTACAAGGAAGATATAAGGGGCTCTGTTGCTCACGCAACTATGCTCGGTGAATGCGGAATAATAGAAAAAAGCGAAGCTGACAAAATAGTTAATGCTCTTGCTGAAATTCTCCGTGATATTGAAGACGGCAAAGTGGAATTCACAGCCGACGCCGAAGATATCCATATGAATATCGAAACAATCCTCACCGAGCGAATCGGCGACACGGGAAAAAGGCTTCATACGGCTCGCAGCCGTAACGACCAGGTAGCGCTTGATATAAGAATGTATCTTCTTGCCGAAACGGCACGCGTAAAATCCGCCGTTCTCGGTCTGCTTGAAGCAATTCGCGATA
>JAZNQU010000130.1:0-6929 GCA_045590315.1 Eubacteriales bacterium | reverse complement strand
TGACGGAGATATGGTTGCTATAGTTAATATATATATGGAAGCTGATACGTTTGAGCTGGGATATATGGCAGATACATATGCAATCGCAGCAGATTTCCGTCCTACAGACCTTAAGCTTGACTTGCGTCATGACCATCGTCCGGCTGGCGCAGCCGTTACATATGCAACGATAAAAGACGATATCGTTATAGATGACAGTTCATTTGACAGCAATGGCATCAGCGCTATTGATACAATAGACGTGCCACCGTATCATGCTAACGGTTATCTTTACGATTACGTTATATCTGTACTGAACTATGACCTTGATGAAACATTGATGGGTCAAGATCAGAACGGATGGGATGACAGACATTATTACCATTATGATACAACGGCAGGTTATTATCCGGCACCCTTCAGCATACACTATGACGGTCCTGCAAACTACAGTGAAGCAGTAAATTCAGACGGACTTAATCAGGACGTTACTTTAAAAGCGATTTTTGTTCCTAACACATACACTATAACATATGATTTGAATCATGGCTCGTGGGCTTCTTCTTCACAGGTCAGCCCATCTGTGCACACATGGAGTTTTGAAACAGAAATCAAAAATCCTGTTCGCGCGGGATATGTCTTTATGGGTTGGACAGCTGATGTCAGTGAGGCATATGATGCAGAAAGAAATGTAATTTTAGCAAACGTATGGCAGAACGTTAAGCTTACCGCTAACTGGGAAGCAGATACGTGGAAAGACGACCCAAGCGGCGACAAGATAAACGAAGGAGACGGTATACCCGATAAATATCAGGCGCTTTTGGTTTATACTATCGAAGGCGGTACATGGGACGGTACTGATTCAGCTGCAAAATGGAATGTAATTACACTCAAAGAAAAGAGCGCAAACGGCGAGTGGACAGATATTACACCTGCACCCAAGCTCGGTGATTATACACCCGACGTTACAGGCGCACAGCCCGATTCAGCGCATACTACACCGGCATATTGGTCTCCTATACCTTACGACACAGAACTTGTTAAGGCGGGATACACCGTATATACGTACAAGTTCACGGGCAATCAGGCTCTTACCTTTACGTTTGATGCTAATGAGGGAAGTTGGAATACTCCGGTACCCGGCTACACAATGAGTGCAGAAAATGATACTGCAACGATTTCAGTATCTTTTGGCGGTACTGTTTCAAAAATAGCACCCGAACCCACTCGTGACGGTTATGAGTTTGTTGGCTGGTACCGCAAGAATGCACAGGGTGAATTGACTGCAAAATGGTGGACAGTTGATTCAATGACTTATAACATTTATGAGAATGATGTTGTATATGCTAAGTGGGAAGCTATTCCGACTGCACCGCCAACGGAACATAAGATTGCTAACCTTTACGTAAATCTTCAGGATGAAAACGGAGCTTATCTTGGCGGTACGGATACACCTATAAGTGTTACCGATACTTATAAGGTTTCTGCGGATAGCGATGCAAACTATATAATTCCAGCTACAATAGTCAGCGGAGAAGACAAGTACATATATGACGGACCGGTTGATTATTCAGCTGCTCTGGAAGGCACTGTACAAAGTGACAACGAAAATATTTTCGTAATTCTCCAGTATACAAAAGATAACTGGAATGATAACGGAGACACACACAGCGGCGGTGATGATATAGCTGATAAATATCAGGTAATGGTCACATATAGCTCTGACAATACACAATATGGCACGGTAGATAAGACTGTTGAAATCTTTACGTTGCCTGCAAGTCAGACAAAGGGCGATATTTCTGTAATTGCCAATGCAACGCTCAACGGAAGCAAAATCAGATTTGACGGCTGGAGCTTGGAAGGCAACAAAGTCAGCACGTATGCTGCACTGAACTACCTTCTCAGAAATGCTGAAGGCGGTAAATGCTATGACTTCGTTGCAAACTTCGGTGTTATAGATGATGGCGGCGATATTATTGTAAAGAAATACACACTTACCTATGAAACTAACGGCGGTGAAAAAATTCCGACTGAAAGTTATATTTTCGGTAAAACTGTTGAACTTACAAAAACACCTGAAAGAGACGGCTACGTATTTGACGGCTGGTATCTGGACGAAGAACTTACAGAGGCGGTAAGCGAAGTCAGAATGACAAGAAATATAACGGTATATGCGGCATGGACTCAAGAGGATAACGCTCATGAAACTCCTGATAGCTTGAATGGCGATGACCATTTTGCATACGTTGTAGGTTATCCGGACAATACAGTAAGACCTAATGCCAATATTACACGCGCCGAGGCTACGTCAATTTTCTTCAGATTGTTAAAACCTGAAGTAAGAGATGCTATGCTTTCAAGTGATAATGTGTTTAACGATGTCAGCGTTGACGACTGGTACAACACAGCTGTTTCCACAATGGCAAAGCTTGGTATTGTAGAGGGAAGAAGCGAAGACTTGTTTGTTCCCGACGCATACATCACACGTGCTGAATTTGCGGCAATTTGTGCGAGATTTGATGACTCTGATTTTGAGATCGTTGACGATTTCCCTGATGTTGCAGGACATTGGGCAGAAGATGAGATTCATGAGGCAGCAGCACACGGATGGATCAAGGGCTATGAAGATAATACCTTCAGACCTGACAGATTTATAACACGTGCAGAAGCTATGACTCTTATCAACAGAGTACTCAACCGAGTTCCTGAAACAGAGGACGACTTGTTAGATGACATGGTTAAATGGAGTGATAACAAGGACAAATCTGCATGGTATTATCTCCCTGTTCAGGAAGCGACCAATAGTCATGAATACGAAATGAAAGACAGTATTTATGAAAGTTGGACTGCTATCAAGGAAGTTGAAGATTGGGAAAAATACGAGTAAACTTTTTTGAGGACTTCTGAAAAAGCAATAATACCAAAATAGCATAACGATTTCAAGGGTATACCGTTTTTGACGGTATACCCTTGAATGCTTGATGGAGGAATTATATTTCTGCTATTGCAATTGTTTGGACTTGTGTGTTATAATACTTGTGTATAATCAAATGAAAGGCTTTGTGATTATGTCAAAGAAAATAGGAATCATCGGCGCGATGAAAATCGAAATAGACGCGCTTGCAGAAATGCTTGAAAACAGACGCGACAGCGTTTGCAGCGGTATTACGTTTCACGAGGGCACACTTAACGGTGCTGACGTTGTACTCGCTGTCTGCGGTGTGGGCAAGGTCTTTGCCGCTATATGCGCACAGACTATGATACTTAAATACGGAGTTAACGCTATTATCAACTCGGGCGTTGCAGGCGGACTTTCTGACAAGCTTAAAATCTGCTCGGCTGTCATCGCAGACAAGGTTGTACAGCACGATATGGACACGTCCCCCTTAGGTGACCCCGTTGGACTTATATCCGGTATAAATAAGGTTTACATAGACTGCGACCGCGATATTATAAGCGCGCTTGAGAAGTGCATGGCAGGTCGCGAAAACAATTATATAGTCGGAACTGTTGCTTCGGGTGACGCTTTTATAAACGATAATAATAAAAAGGAATATTTAAAGAGCAAATTCGGCGCCGTTGCCTGCGAAATGGAGGGCGCGGCTGTCGGACATGTATGTTATGTAAATGACATACCTTTCTGCGTATTCAGAACAATATCAGATGGCGGTGACGATTCTTCAGACATTGATTTTCCTACTTTTGCCGCACTTGCCGCAAAATCGGCACAGGAAACAATACTTGAATTTTTAAAGATATACAGGTGAGACATGGCACTTATAGAGCTTAAAATATACAGCGAGGTACTTGGAACACCGACTGAAGTGTACGTTGTTATGCCTCAGCCGGGTGTAAATAATGACACAGGTAAAAAGCTTAAATGCCTATATCTATTGCACGGAATAGCTGATGACCATACGACGTGGGTGAGACGTACGTCTATCGAGCGCTATGCCGACGAGTACGGCATATGCGTTGTTATGCCGTATGCATACAGGTCTTTCTATACCGATATGAAATACGGCGGCAAGTATTATACGTATATTACAGAAGAGCTTCCGAAGATAATAAACGGATTTTTCAACGTATCGAGTGACAGAGAGGACAACTTTATCGCAGGTCTTTCTATGGGCGGTTACGGTGCTCTGAAAATAGGTCTTCGCGAATGCGAGCGTTTTTCTGCGGCGGCAGGACTTTCAAGCGTTGCGGACATTGTTGACTGCAAAAAGCATTTTGCAAAAACGTATGTGCCGATTTTCGGAGAGGACACGCTGATACCTGACGACTGCGACTTATTTAAGCTTGCAAGCGCTAAAAACAGCGACCCGTTGAAGCCGAGAATATTTATGGGTGTGGGAACAGAGGATTTTCTGTATGAAGGAAACATCGCACTGAAAAAACATTTTGAGTCTCTTGACTATGACTTTACCTACAGAGAGTCAAAGGGCGCACATAACTGGGCGTTCTGGGACGAGTATATACAGTACGTGCTGAAGTGGCTATTAAATAAGGCTTGACAAGCGCGTAAAATCGTGGTATACTGTAAAAAGCATAATATTAAAGGCGATGACCGAGAGAGTAGGAAACTATGAAAGTCACAGCGAGCCGACGAGGGTGTAAGGTCGGCACGAGTAAGAACTTCCGAAAATCACTCGCGAGCTTCTGCGTGAGAAATGCGCGGCATTTGTTAGCGTAAGACGGAGCCCTGCCGTTATTTTGGGAGCATATAAACGTATGCAGGTGGTATAAACGAAGCAAGCCTTCGTCCTCGCGGACGAAGGCTTTATTTTTTGAAAGGATTGGTTGAAAGAATGTACAAGAAAGTACCGACCACTCTTGATTTTGTAAATCGAGAGAAAGAAACTCTTGAATTCTGGAAGAGTAACAAGATCTTTGAAAAGAGCTTAAAGCTCAGAGAGGGAGAAGAGACTTATACCTTCTATGACGGTCCCCCTACGGCTAACGGTAAGCCTCATATCGGACACGTGCTTACCCGTGTTATCAAGGATATGATTCCGAGATACCACACTATGAAAGGTCAGGTCGTACCGCGTAAGGCAGGCTGGGATACTCACGGACTCCCCGTTGAGCTTGAAGTTGAAAAGCTTCTCGGCCTTGACGGCAAAGAGCAGATAGAACAGTACGGTATGGCTCCCTTTATCGAAAAGTGTAAGGAAAGCGTATGGAAATATAAAGGAATGTGGGAGGACTTTTCGGGCACAGTCGGCTTCTGGGCTGATATGGAAAACCCCTACGTTACCTACGACAATAACTTTATTGAGAGCGAATGGTGGGCACTCAGACAGATATGGGACAAGGGTCTCTTGTACAAGGGCTTTAAGATAGTTCCGTACTGTCCGAGATGCGGTACACCTCTTTCGTCTCACGAGGTTGCACAGGGATACAAGGACGTTAAGGAACGCTCGGCTATCGCAAAGTTCAAGGTAAAGGGTGAAGAGAATACCTTTATCCTTGCCTGGACGACAACACCCTGGACGCTTCCGTCAAACGTTGCGCTCTGTGTTAACCCCTCTGCTGAATATATCAGAGTAAAATCGGGTGAAACTGTATACATCATCGCAACAGCTCTTGCCGATAAGGTGCTTGGCGAGGGTGAATATGAGATTATTGAAAAGTATCTCGGTACAGACCTTGAGCATACCGAATACGAGCCTCTCTTTGCATACGTAAAGCCGAATGAAAAGTGCTGGTACGTTGTATGCGACAACTACGTTACGATGGATGACGGTACGGGTATTGTACACATCGCTCCCGCGTTTGGTGAAGACGACGCGAACGTCGGCCGTAAATATAATCTTCCTTTCGTTCAGCTTGTTGACGCACAGGGTAAGATGACAAAGGAAACCGAGTGGGAGGGCGTGTTCTGCAAGGACGCAGACAAGCTTGTTCTCCGTACTCTTAAAGACCGCGGACTTTTATTTGACGCTCCCGAGTTTGAGCATAGCTATCCTCACTGTTGGAGATGCGGCACACCGCTTATCTACTACGCTCGTAACTCGTGGTTTATAAAGATGTCGGATGTCAGAGATGACCTTATCCGCAATAACAACACGGTAAACTGGGTGCCTGAATCAATCGGTAAGGGACGTTTCGGCGACTGGCTTGAAAATGTTCAGGATTGGGGTATCAGCCGTAACAGATATTGGGGTACTCCCTTGAATATCTGGGAATGTGAGTGCGGACACAAGCATTCGATCGGCAGTATCGCAGAGCTTAAAGAGCTTTCTGACAACTGCCCCGATGATATTGAGCTTCACCGTCCTTATATTGATGAAGTTACAATCAAGTGCGAAAAATGCTCAAAGCAGATGAAGAGAGTTCCCGAGGTTATCGACTGCTGGTTTGACTCAGGCTCAATGCCTTTTGCACAGCATCACTATCCTTTTGAAAACAAGGACCTCTTTGAAAAGCAGTTCCCGGCGGACTTTATTTCCGAAGCCGTTGACCAGACTCGCGGATGGTTCTATTCGCTTCTTGCTATCTCAACGCTTCTTTTCAATAAGGCGCCTTACAGAAACGTTGTCGTTCTCGGACTTGTACAGGACGAAAACGGTCAGAAAATGTCCAAATCCAAGGGCAACGCCGTTGACCCGTTCAATGCGCTTGAAACCTTTGGCGCAGACGCTATCAGATGGTATTTCTATACTAACTCCGCACCTTGGTTGCCCTCACGCTTCAGCGAAAGAGCAGTTACTGAAGGTCAGCGTAAGTTCATGGGTACACTCTGGAACACATACGCGTTCTGGACTCTGTATGCTGATATAGACGAGTTTGATCCTACAAAGTATGATCTTAAGAAGCTTGACCTCTCCGTAATGGATAAATTCATACTCTCGCGTCTTAATACGATGGTAGGAAAGCTTGATAAGAATCATGCTTCCTATAAAATACCTGAAGCGGCTAAGTGCTTGTCTGACTTCGTTCAT
>JAZNQU010000129.1:0-12867 GCA_045590315.1 Eubacteriales bacterium | reverse complement strand
AAAATAACGGTCGTGAGAAACGGCTATTATCGTGCCGTCAAACGCGTCAAGCGCACTTTCAAGTGCATCGCGCGAGTTTATATCAAGGTGGTTGGTCGGCTCGTCGAGCACAAGCAGGTTAATTTTTGATAAAATAAGCTTAGCAAGTGTTAGTCTCGCGCGTTCGCCGCCCGACAGATCGCCAACGAGCTTGAAAACGTCTTCTCCCCTGAACATAAACAGTGCAAGCGTGTTGCGTATCTCTGTCTGTGTCAGGTTGTCGTAAGAATCCCAAAGCTCATCAAGAACCGTTTTGGATTCGTCAAGATTCTGATTTTCCTGGTCGTAGTATGCGGCTTTTATATTGTAACCGAAATCAAAATATCCCGAACTTGGCTCTTCAAAATTCATAAGAATTTTGATAAGCGTGGATTTGCCCGAGCCGTTAGGACCTGCGATGAATAAGCGCTCTCCGCGCTTTACTAAAAAGTCAAGCCCCTCAAAAAGCTTGTTTGTGCCAAAGCTTTTTGAAAGTCCGCTTACCTTCAAAACGTCGCCGGCACTGGCAAGGGCGCTTCCGAAAGTAAGCCTTATACTTCCGGGCGCGTTTTCCGGGCGGTCAATCTTCTCCATTCGATCAAGCGCTTTCATTCGGCTTTCGGCGGCAATTATGTTGCGCTCGCGGTTCCACCTGCGCTGTTGTTCGATGTAAGCTTCAATCCTTGCAATTTCCTTTTGCTGATTTTTATACGCACGCTCAAGAGCTTCGCGGCGAAGCTTCTTTTCTGCGACAAATTTTGAATAATTGCCGCTATAAAGCTCAGCTTTATGATTTTCAATTTCAAGTATATTCGTAGTTACACAGTCAAGAAAATATCTGTCGTGAGAAATAACAAGCAGCGTTCCGCGGTAATTTGAAAGCTGGTTTTCGAGCCTTACGAGCGTTGTCTCGTCAAGGTGGTTGGTCGGCTCGTCAAGTATAAGTATGTCGGGGTTCATGATCAGCAACCGAGTCAGCGCAAGGCGCGTTTTTTGTCCGCCCGACAAGGAAGATATGCGCATTTCGTGCATTTCTTCGCCAAAGCCCATATTTATAAGATTGCCGCGGCAACGTGAGCGGTATTCGTAGCCGCCGCGTTCTCTGAAGCGCTCTTCAAGACTCGTGTAGGAAGCGATAACGTCAGCATCTCCCTCAGAAAGCCTTGAAGCAAGCTCACTCAGTCTTTTTTCGTCGCTTATGAGCCCGGGAAAGCTCTGAAGCATTTCGCCGATAAGCGTGTTGTCGCTTTCAAGCGCGGCATTCTGTTCAAGAACGCCGATAGTCTTGTCGCCCGATACGAACACGCTACCGGATGACGGTGCATACTTTCCGGATATAATATTTATAAGAGATGATTTTCCGGCGCCGTTAACGCCGACAATTCCCACGCGCTCACCTTCGTTTATACCGAAAGTGATGCCTGAGAGAATAGTCTTGTCGCCATATTCAAGTCCTATATCCTTACAGCTTAAAACGATCATTTTTCCCTTGCCCAAGTCAAATTTTGAGTACAAAAAATACGCTGCGCAAGTCTGCGCCGCGCAAAATAGTACGCTTTAAATATATTATATCATAATTTTAATAAAATGCAAGTGCACGGGTGGAGATTTACAATTTCCACAGATAAAATGCGCTGTTTGCCTGCCGCGCTGCGGATATTATATCATAATTTTGATAAAATGCAAGTGTACGGGTGGAGATTTACAATTTCCACAGATAAAATGCAAGTGCGCGGAGTAAGAAAAGAATGGAAAGATAACGTCGCGCGAATAATCTGCCACTTTATGCAAACAATAAGTGTGCAGTAAGAAATCTTACATGAACCGACGGATTTGTGTTTTCACTTTATGTCGGTATAATTATAATTTAAGCGTAAAAACTATAAACACACTTTTTGTATTTACAGGAGATAATATATGAAAGCAACAGGAATTGTCAGAAGAATTGACGATCTCGGACGCGTAGTTATTCCAAAGGAGATCCGCCGCACCATGCGTATCCGCGAAGGCGATCCTCTTGAGATTTACACCGACCGCGAGGGTGAAGTCATCTTCAAAAAATACTCGCCTATCGGCGAGCTCGGCGGTTTTGCCGCACAGTATGCCGAAACGCTCCACAAGACCTGCGATATGGCGGTCATTATCTGCGACCGCGACGCGATAATCGCCTGCGCCGGTCTTTCCAAAAAGGAATATTTTGAAAAGTCCTTCTCCGACGAGCTTGAACAGATTATTGAAAGCCGCAATTTCTATCATTACAGCGACGGGGATGAGCGTATCCCCGTAACCGACGACTCGGATTCCTCAAATTATATTTCGTGCGCGATGCCCATTCTCTCCGAGGGCGACCTTATCGGATGTGTTGCCTCGGTTGTAACCGATTCGGGCGAACGCATCGACGCCGACGTTGAATCAAAGCTTATTCAGACTGCCGCCACCTTCTTGGGCAAACAGCTCGATAGCTAAATAAAATCCCCCTGTAGCACAGGGGGATTTTATTTAGCCTCCCTCTTTGAGGGAGGTGGATTTTTGCAAAGCAAAAAGACGGAAGGAGTTTTGCTGCGATAATCGTTAGCTCCGCACTCTCCCTCAGTCTCGCTACGCTCGACAGCTCCCTCCGGGAGGGAGCCTCTTTTCATTTAACAAACCGATAATCAGCCGATTTTTTATTTCCCGAGATGCTTCAATAGTATATCACACGCTTCAGTATATCCTGCAAAATGCTTGCCCTTTACAGTGGCAACACAAACGGGCGAAACGTAGGAAATCTTTCTGAAATCTTCCCTTTTGTCAACGTCAGACAGGTGCACTTCAACCGCGGGTATTCCCACAGCCTTGATAGCATCGGCTATTGCCACGCTCGTATGCGTGTACGCCGCAGGATTTATGATAATCGCATCAATATTTGTGTATGCCGCCTGTATCCTGTCAACTATATCGCCCTCGTGGTTTGACTGATAAAATTCCACGTCAGCACCGAGTTCCTCGCAGTGCGCTCTTACCATTTCCTCAAGCTCGGCGAGCGTTGCCGCGCCGTATATCGCAGGCTCCCTGATACCGAGCATATTAAGGTTAGGTCCGTTTATTACCAAAAATTTCATATGCGTATTCCTTTACACAAAATTTTTCAAAATATCCTCTGCGGTTTCTTCTATTCCGTGAACGCGCACCTTTAAGTCGCTCCACAAGTTATAGTTGTCTATACGCTCGCCATAAAGCTTTTCTACTCCGTGCCTTGCCGAAAGTGGTCTGCCGTCACAGCAGAGCTCGGACAATTCCCTGTCGACAAACACGATATTTCCGTTCTGGTGCATAAGGTCGTAGTTCTTCTCTACCGTAACTACACCGCCGCCCGTCGCGATAACGAGCCCGCTTTTTTTGCAAACGTCAGAGAGTATTTCGCTTTCGGCTTCTCTGAAAGCGTCTACCCCGCTCTTTTCTATCATCTCGCCCGCGCTTATATTATTCTTTTCTTTGAAAAGCTCGTCTGTGTCAACAAACTCTCGCCCAAGTCTCTTTGCAAGCTCGCGGCCGATCGAGGTTTTTCCGCTTCCCGGCATACCGATGAGCACTATGTTTTTCATGCTTTTTTCAAGTGCGTCGCGCACTTCATATGAGCGCGACACGTCAATTTTTTCGCCTGTAAAAAGCTCGCTTGCCGCCCTTGCCTGCTCTGCAAGCATTAAAAGGCCCCCCCGGCACTCTATGCCGAGTCTTTCGGCTTCAAGCAAAAGTGCGGTTTTTGACGGATTGTATATAAGGTCAAGCACAAGCTTGCATTTTTTGAAATTTTCAAGGCTTATCACGGCTTTTCCGTTATTCGGATACATTCCCACGGGAGTAGTGTTTACAATAACGCTCGCATCGTAATGCCTTGACAAGTTCGTATAATTATCTTCACCGCTTCTTGACACAACGACCACCCGGTACCCGCGGTCCTCAAGTACCTCTTTTACCGTCTTTGACGAGCCGCCGCTTCCGAGGATGAGCGCTTTTTCGCCCTTGCCCTCGCCCTCTCCCAAAAGAATAGAAAAGCCGAAATAGTCGGTGTTGTCGCCAAAAAAGCTGCCGTCATCACGCTTTACAATGGTGTTAACGCTTCCGATACGCTTTGCTCTGTGTGATATTTCATCGCAAAACGCCATAACATCCTGCTTGTACGGTATTGTCACGTTAAAGCCCGAAAGATTCGAATTTTCAAAAAAATCTTTCAGCTCTTCCCTCTTTATTTCATAAAGCTTATATTCGTAATCGCCAAGAAGTGCGTGTATCTGCACAGAAAAGCTGTGACCAAGCACCTCGCCTATGAGTCCGAATCTCTTTTGTGTTTTCATACTACCTCATTATAGCTTCCGAGATACTTTAATCTTAAACACATATCGTCAATATCGTTAAACAGCTCGATAAACGCTTCTGAATACACAGAGGTTTCAAGGTCGAAATAGAACATAAATTCAAAATCGCTGTCAGGAAGCGGACGGCTTTCAAGCTTCAAGAGGTTGATACCCATCGCATAAAGTCTTGATAACACGCTTGAAAGCGCTCCCGGTCTGTGCTTGAGCACCATCATTATACTCGTTCTGTCAGCGCCCGGATATATTTCAAGATTTTTCGATATGCAGATAAATCTCGTATAGTTGTTGCTCGTGTCCTGTATAGAATCGCAGAGTCTGTTAAGTCCGTAAATCTCGGAGCATATATCTGATGATATTGCCGCCGCGTCGCGGCGCGCGCTTTCAAATACCATTTTTGCCGCCATCGCGGTATTTTCACACGGAGTTACCTTAACGCCGTCAAGAGTTTTAAGAAAGCTTTCGCACTGCGCTATCGCGTGGCTGTGAGAGTAAATTTCCTTTATTTCATCAAGCTTTACTCCCTTGTTTGCAAGAAGGGAGTGGTCAACCTTTATACGCACGCTTCGTGCAATACTAAAATCATACTTCATCATAAGGTCGTAAACTCTGTTTACAGAGCCTGCCGTGCTGTTTTCAAGCGGAATAACGCCATATGTACAAAGTCCGTTTTCAATAGCTGAAAAAACTCCCTCAAAAGAGTTAAAATACATAATATCAGCATTTTTAAACAGCTTGTCGCACGCCTGCGAGGAGTATGCGCCCTCAACGCCCTGGCAAGCCACCAGCGCTCTTTTGGGAAACTCTTTCGCCGTGCCGTCAATAGCCGACTTTATTTTAAGAGAAAGTTCACTCTCACCGCTTAAATTTTTTCTCTGATACGCGCGGCTGAGTTCAAACAATAGCGAATAGAGCGATTCACCGTATGTCTTGAAGTCTTCGGGAAGCATCTTTGAAATTGAAACGAGCTTTTCTCTTTCTCTGTGCGGATCGTATATGGGAAGTCCCTTTTCGCGCTTGCATTCGGCGATCTCCTCGGATACTTCCATTCTTTCTTTGAAAAGTCTTACAAGCTCGCTGTCTATCGCGTCGATTTTTTTCCTGTAATCACTAAGTTCCATTTTGCTTTTTCCTTATCTGTTGGTTTTATAATAATCAAGAAGCGCGTCGTATACCGCGATCGCCGCCGCAGACTCTATGCAGGCAAGCGCGCGCACTGCGATACATGGGTCATGTCTGCCCTTAATATTTAGCGTGCACTCCTCTTTTTTTGAAACGCTTATCGTCTTCTGCTCTTTGAATATTGACGGAGTCGGCTTCATCGCCACTCTGAATACAAGAGGCATACCCGAAGTTATTCCGCCGAGTATTCCACCGTGATTGTTAGTCTCTGTAACAATTTTACCGTCTTTTATCACAAAGGGGTCGTTGTTCTCACTTCCACGCATGGAGGCTACATCAAAGCCTGCGCCAAACTCTATTCCCTTAACTCCGGGAACTGCAAATACGGTACTTGCTATCCTGTTTTCCATACCGTCAAACATAGGCTCGCCAAGTCCCACGGGAAGCCCGATTACAGCGCATTCTATAACACCGCCGACCGAGTCGCCGTCTGCAGCACAAGCTTTTATAACGCTTTCCATTTCACTAAGCTTGCTTTCATCAATAACTGTAAGATTTGAGCGACAGAGAGCATCAAAATCGCCTTTCGTTACACCTGCCGCGTCAAAGCGTTTGTCCGAAACATCACCTATTCTCTCGTGATGAGAGCCTATATATATTCCCTCTTTTTCAAGAAGCTGACAGAAAATTCCGCCGGCAATGCAAAGAGGAGCCGTCAGTCTTCCGGAGAAGTGTCCGCCGCCTGAAAAATCATTTGCATAGTTATATTTTACACCTGCCGTATAATCGGCGTGTCCGGGGCGGGGTTTGTCTGCAAACTCGCTGTAATCGCCCGGCCTTACGTTTGTGTTCTTTATTACCGCCGCAAAGGGTGCTCCGCAGAACTTGTTATTTGCAACACCTGAGAGTATTTCAAACTCGTCTGCTTCCTTTCTCGGCGTGCCGAGCGAATTATTCCCGGGTGCGCGGCGCGCACAGAACTCGCGCAAGGCTTCAACATCAAGCTCTTTTCCTGCCGGAATACCGTCTATAACAACGCCTATTCCCTCTGAATGCGACTGCCCGAAAATAGATATTTTGATATTGCTTGTGTATACAGAACTCATTTTACCATTCTGCCTTTCGTATATTGGTCTTATCTGCGAGCAAGCTTTTTGAAATCTTCAAAAAACTTTGGATATGACTTCTCACTTGCCTCGGCACCCGTTATTATTACGTCGTTTTCGCAAAGCACCGACAAGACGGATGCAAGCATTACTATTCTGTGGTCGCCGCAGCCGTCGACTCTGCCTCCGTAAAGCTTTCTGCCGTGTATTATCATACCGTCGGAAGTAACCTCAGCTTTTCCGCCGAGCTTGTTTATCGTGTCGGTAACCGTTAAAAGTCTGTCGCTTTCTTTAAGCCTGAGTCTCGCCGCGCCCTTTATCACGGTAGTTCCCTCGGCAGCTACTGCCGCCGCGGCAATTGCGACGATTAAATCGGGTGTATCGTGCGCGTCTATCTCTATCGCACGAAGTTTGTTGTCCGAAGCCAATACCTTCACCGAGTCGCTTGTATATTCAAGAAGTGCTCCAAACTCTTCAAGTAATTTGCAGACGGCTCTGTCTCCTTGCTTTGAGTTCACATCAAGCCCCTCAACAACCATCTCGCTTCCACACGCCGCCGCAGAACAGAGCCAGAACGCCGCGTTTGACCAGTCGCCCTCGATTTTCAGATATCCGCTTGATTTGTATCTTTTTTCTCCGTACACGATAATACGATTATCGGTAAACTCCGTGCGTATTCCGAACTTGTTTACCACGTCAAGCGTTATGTCTATATAACCGCGCGACTCAATTGTATCACTTATCTCAATAACTCCGCGTCTGCCCGACATACCGAGCGCCATAACAAGTCCGCTTATGTACTGCGAAGAGATATTTCCCGGTATCACAAACCTGTCTCCCGTAATTTTGCCTGACACGCATACCGTGTCACTGCCTTTGCCCTGTACGGTGACGCCTCTTGACTCCACAAGCTTCCAGAACACGTCCATAGGTCTTATGGGAAGTCTGCCGCCAAGCTTGAAACGCGCGTTAGCGCCTCTCATGCACACGCAGGGTAAAATAAACCTGTAAGTCGAGCCGCTTTCCTTGCAGTCAAGCACCCACTCGCCGGGTATATCGCCGACAGGCTCTACCCAGAGCGTGTCATTATCTCGCGTTATTTTCGCTCCGAGAGAATTAAGACAACCGATTGTTGCTTCTATATCATCAGAAAGCTCTGAACAGACTATTTCAGTAGGTCTGTCGGCAAAAGCCGCGCAGATAAGCGCTCTGTGAGCATATGATTTTGATTCGATCGCGCGGATCTTGCCCTCGAGTTTTCCGGGTTTTATACAAACTTCCATTTTTGAAAATACCTTTCAAGCGATAATCCTGTATGATTTAAAGTCCTGCGTGAAGCATCTCGCGGACCTTTTCAAGTCCTGCGTTATAAAGCTCGCACTCGCCTTCACTCTTTGGTATAACAAGCGTAATACCGTCGCTCTTTCTTTTTTTATCCGACAAAAGCGCTGTGAAAAGCTCTTCTTCGCCGATGTGCGTATATGTTGGCAAATCGTACTTTTTTATGAGCGTTTCGAGTCTATCGCTGTACTCTTTCGTGCATATGCCGGCCGCAGCGCACGCTCTCATCATAACCGCCATGCCTATAGCAACCGCGCTTCCGTGCGATATTTCATAATTACTGCACTTTTCAACAGCGTGTCCGAAGGTGTGCCCGAAATTAAGTATCTGTCTGAGTCCAAGCTCCTTTTCGTCTTTGACTACAACGTCTCTTTTTATCTCAACACAGCGCGTGATGATGCTTTCAATATCAAGATTTTTGGGATCACTCATCATCTCAAATATCTTTTTGTCGCTTATAGCGCCGTATTTGATAACCTCAGCGCAACCGTCGCAGAATATTTTAAAGTCAAGCGTTTTGAGTAAATCGGGGTCGCAAATAACAAGCTTTGGCTGATAAAAAGCGCCGGCTAAGTTTTTGCCTGCGGCAAGGTCGATACCCGTTTTACCGCCAACCGACGAGTCAACAGCGGCAAGCAAAGTCGTCGGCACCTGCACAAAGCTGATGCCTCTGAGATAAGCCGATGCCGCAAAGCCTGCAATATCGCCGACAACACCGCCGCCGAGGGCAAACACCGCGTCGCTTCTCACAAGATGATTTTCTGCAAGGAACTCAAGAATATCAACAAATGTGTGAGCGTTTTTTGACGCTTCACCGTTTTTGAAAACAAATTTTACTACCTTGTAGCCCGCTTCTTCAAGCGACTTTATAAGCCTTTCTGAATACAGCGCGTCTACCTTATCATCGGTTATGACGGCACAGGTACACAAGCCAAGCACCTTTTTTGCAAGCTCGCCTGCGCGATCAAGAAGCCCTCTCTCAATAATTACATTATAACCCTTGCCGACTCCAACGTCAACAGTTTTCATTTTCCGTCAACCTCCGATTTTATTCTTCTTCCCTCATCAAGAAGCGCATAAAGCTTTTCGTAGTCAGAGTCTTCAAGTGCCTCTTTGTATTTCGTAAGCTCTCTTATAAGGGTGTCCATCTCGCTTATAAGATTGTCGCGGTTTTCAAGAAAAAGCTCGCTCCACATCGAAGGATTGAGCCACGCCACACGCGTCATATCCCTGTAGCTTCCCGCCGAAAAGCCGAAATGCTCTCTTGAAGTCGGACTCTTTATATATGCGTTTGATAATATGTGCGGCATCTGCGAGGTAAACGCGATAAGCTCGTCGTGCTTTTCGGCGCTCGTTGCCGAAAGCTTGCCAAAACCAAGCGGCGCAAGAAGCTCCTTTATTTTTTCAAGCAGCTCCATATCGTCAAATCTCGGGGGTACTATTACCATACCGGCGCCGTAAAACATACTTTCGCGGCTGTTTGCAAAGCCCGAAAACTGCGTTCCTGCCATCGGGTGTCCGCCGACAAAAAGGTATCCGTATTTTTCTGCAAGCTCAAAGCCTGTTTTGCATACTTCTCTTTTCGTGCCGCAAAAATCTATAACAGTCGCGTCCTTTGATATAAACGGCGCCACTTTCTTCATATAATCTATAGTCGCCTCAGGATAAAGCGCTATTATAACAAGCTCGCATAATGGCAGAGTCTCATTTGTAAGCGTATCGTCGACAACTCCCGTCATGCACGCAAAATCAAGCATAGACGTGTCCCTGTCATAGGCGTATATCTTATGTCCGCCGTTGTTTTTATAAGCTCTTGCCGCAGAGCCTCCTATAAGCCCGAGTCCTACAATTCCTACGTTCATAACAGCATAATGTCCTTTCAGTACTCTTTAAAGCACCTCTCTGATTTTTGCTACCTTCTTACATACCTTTGCAAATTCTTCGGGGCGAAGCGACTGCGCGCCGTCGCACAAAGCGTGCTCCGGATCGTTGTGCACCTCTATCATAAGACCGTCGGCGCCTGCCGCCGTTGCCGCTACCGCCATCGGCTCAACCATTCTCGATATTCCCGTTGCGTGGCTCGGGTCAACAACTACAGGCAAGTGCGTAAGCTCGTGGAGCACGGGCACGGCACTCAGATCAAGCGTGTTTCTTGTAACAGTTTCAAAAGTTCTGATGCCTCTTTCGCAGAGGATAACGTTTTCGTTTCCGCCTGCCATTATATACTCAACGCTCATAAGAAGCTCTTTTATCGTATTTGCAAGTCCGCGCTTTAAAAGCACGGTCTTGTTCGTTCTGCCAAGCTCCTTGAGCAGGTCGAAATTCTGCATATTTCTTGCGCCTACCTGCACAACGTCAACACTTTCAAACACGTCAATATCGTTTACGTTCATAATTTCGGTAACGATAGGCATTCCCGTCTCTCTTTTCGCTTCAAGAAGAAGGTCGATTCCCTTTTCGTGAAGTCCTTGGAAGTCATACGGCGACGTTCTCGGCTTGTATGCGCCGCCGCGAAGCAGCGTTGCGCCTGCCGCCTTTACGCTTTTTGCAACTTCTATTATCTGTTCGCGTGACTCTACCGAACAGGGTCCTGCGATAACGGCAAAGTTACCTCCGCCTATCTTTACACCGTTTCCGCAGTTTATAACTGCGTCCTCCGTGTGAAACTTTCTGTTTGCGTTTTTATACGGCTCGCTTATTCTCTTTACAGTATCAATGATAGACATACTTTCAAGAAGTCCGATGTCTACCTTGCTCGTATCTCCCACAAGTCCGATGATAGTCCGAAATTCTCCCACCGAAACGTGAGTCTTTAAGCCCATTTTTTCAAACCAGTTACATAAATTATTCTTTTGTTCCTCCGTTGTACCGGCTTTCAGAATCGCGATCATATATATCTCTCCTTCACAAAAAATAAAGTCACAGGTGAGGGCATTTCGCTCCGTGCAACCTGTGACGTTAAATCATTATATAAACCTGTTAATCAGGCAAACGATTTTGCGTTTCTCTGAGCAGCACAAAGAGCTTTTACCCCAGTAAAGCTAAAGTAAAAGTAGTAAAAGTAATATTCAAAAACATAATTTATTACTTTTTTCATTTTTGCAATCCTCAAAACTAATCGTTGCGCTTATTGTAGCACACTAAAGCAAGTTTGTCAAGAAAATTCGCCGTTTTTAAGGTTTGTACTCTTACAAAAATCATTTTTTTGTTATTAAAACAAAAAAACTGAAAATTTTTTCGTTTTGTCGAAAAAGTGAAAATATTCTCGTTTGTGTTTTTCACCTTTGTATTGATTTTTTCATAAATCTGCGCTATAATAAGAAAAAACGTCGGCTAATGCCGGCATTCAAAATTTGTGTAAGTGAGATTTTGTGATATGTTTGAATATGTTTGCGAAAACAGCTCTTTAAAATCAGGGATTGCACTTAAAGGCATTATACATATAAAGGTCAGCGAAAAATGGCAGCATAGCGCCTCATACTGCGACACATACAAGCTCTTTTTTGTTAAATCGGGAAAACTGCGACTCTGGTGCACGCCCGGTCACGTCGAAATAAACAAAGGCTTTGCGCTCATATTCGAGCCGGGCACACGTATCCGTTCGGGATTTTCGCCCGATACAGGCGTTGAGTTTTATGAAGTTTCATTTGATACAAACGACGCTTTTTTCAAAACTTCATCAGTCTGCCGCGCCCCTGACAGGGAAAGTGCAGAGGCTATTCTCGCGCTTATATACAAAGCGCGCTTTGAAAGCTTTGCTACATTAAAAAAAGACGCTTTGCTTTATTCCCTTCTTTGCGAAATATTCGCGTCAATCTCTGTTTCAACAAGCAAGGAAGCAGAGCTTTTGGAGAAAACCTTTACTTATATTGAAAACAATCTTACCTGCGATTTTGATTTTGACGCTCTTGCAAAATATTTAGAGTGCGACCGCAGCCATATCAGCCGTATTTTCTCAAAGGCTGCCAAAAAAACACTGAAAGCGTACGTAAACGAGCGCCGTGTTGCCGCCTGCTCGGACCTGCTTGCAAGCTCGTCGTATGATATAAATAAAATTGCTTCCCTCATGGGTTTTGAGGAAAGCAATCTTTTCACTAAATTTTTTACCTATCACACAGGCACTACCCCGTCTGACTACAGACGAAGCGTATACGGCACAAAGCCCTTTAATGGCTGAGCAAACGCTCGGCCTCTCTTTTTTTCATATCCTTTTCAAGCTTTTTTATAAGCGGGAAAACAATCAGTACATATATACCTGTCGTCAGTGCCCAGCTTACAGGGAAAGCAGATATAAGAACGGTGTAGGTCGGATAAAGCTTGAAGACCGTAAATACCCATACCAAGCGCAAAACACAGCTGCCAAACAGAGATATTATCATTGCTGAAGTCGATTTTCCAAGTCCTGTCAAAACTCCGCCCATTGCATCCATCGTTCCGCAAAGGAAATATGACATACCGCAAATAATCACTCTCTTTGCAGCAATATCGATTATATTCGCATCGTTTGACATAATATCACAAAGCGGATACCGTATAAGAGCGAGAAGGGCGCCGACACCAAGACCTACAAGCGTAGCTAACCCAAGACTTTGCCACGACACCTTTTTAACGCGGGCTATATTGCCAGCTCCATAGTTCTGGCTTGTAAATGATGTTGCAGCAAGTGCGATGGCGTGTATCGCCTGATACGTGATGCCCTCGATCTGAACAGCTATAGTGTTTGCGGACATAACCGCTTTGCCGAGAGAATTTATAGAGGACTGTATTATAACGTTTGCAAAGCTGAACATACCGCTCTTGATACCTGCGGGAACACCGACTTTAAGTATGTATACAAATTCTTCCTTATATATACGCACATGCCTGAATTCAAGTCTTCCGTAACCATCGCTTTTCATAAGAGCGATAATAGCAAACACTGACGATAT
>JAZNQU010000128.1:0-2859 GCA_045590315.1 Eubacteriales bacterium | reverse complement strand
GCATGCGATTTGTTCTCATGCACAGGTAATCTCCTAAGACCTCCGGCACTATCAAATTTTGGTTGAGCCAAGAACCCCTCAACTTTTGCAGTTGAGCCAAGAAAAGCATTATGGGCTCGCCTGCAGGCGAGCCCATAATACAAAAGTTTTGCTGCACAGAAGAGAACGACGAAACTCCGAGAATATAAGATTTGAGGGCTCCTGTCCTTTGTAATCCACCGGCTCTCTAAAGCTACCCGAAGGCGTGGCCCGCCATTGGACAATGCGAAGCTGACTCGGTTTTCGATAATAATTGATGAGTTTCCCAGTCAATCGGTACAGCAAAACTGTACACAAACATAAGAAGCTTTTTTCATGAAAGCAAACAAAACCGAAACAAAATCATTTTTTTTGTGAATTTTATTCTATTCTAAACCTATTTTCACACAAAATGCCTCCCGGAATTACTTCGGGAGGCATTTTTCAGCATTAAGGTACCGTAGGGCAAACGGTCCTACCCTATCCTTACTTTACAAGCACCTTCTTACCGTTTATGATATAAAGGCCAGGAATTGTAATCTGTTCAATCTTACGGCCGTGAATATCATATATTCCACTTGCCACGCTATGCCTGAACCATCTCATTTGGAAGCATAAAAAAGCGCCACCCGAAAAGGGTGGCGCTTATAAATCACTATCAAAGTTGAAGCAGGCAATTACTTTACCTTGTCCACGATAGCCTTGAAAGCAGCCGGGTTGTTCAAAGCGAGGTCAGCGAGAACCTTGCGGTTAATCTCGATACCGGCCTTGTGAAGAGCACCCATCAACTGAGAATATGACATACCCTCAAGACGAGCTGCTGCATTGATACGCTGAATCCAAAGTGCGCGGAACTCACGCTTCTTGTTACGACGGTCACGGAATGCGTATGTCAAACCCTTCTCCCAAGTGTTCTTGGCAACGGTCCATACGTTCTTTCTTGCACCAAAGTAACCTCTGGTCAAACCTAAAATTTTCTTTCTTCTTGCTCTTGAAGCAACGTGATTTACTGATCTTGGCATAGTTTTAAATTCTTTTGAATGTTAGCGTCGCACATCTTTGCGAACTTTTTTGCTAATACACTCGGTTAATAATACAATACTTAACGCAATGACAACAATTCCTTAACACTCTTGACATTTGCAGCATCGAGAGTTGTAAAGTGTACAAGATTTCTCTTCTGCTTCTTTGTCTTCTTAGTCAGGATGTGACTGTGATAAGCATGCTTTCTCTTGATTTTACCTGTTCCGGTAAGAGCGAATCTTTTTTTGGCACCGGAGTTAGTCTTAACTTTTGGCATTTTTTTAAAAAAATTATTAGTTAACAATTATCGGTAGCGTACTATCCAACACTACTCGCTTTTTTAGTCTTCTTTTACAGGCTCGGCTGCCAGCTGCTGTGGCTTTGCAGGTTTCTCCTTCTTTGCCGGAGCTGTCTTCTTTGCCGACAACATGATTGTCATGCGCTTGCCCTCGAGCACCGGCATTGAATCCACCTTACCGTACTCCTCAAGGTCTTTAGCGAAACGCAACAACAGGATTTCACCCTGCTCCTTGAAAAGGATTGAACGTCCTTTGAAGAATACATAAGCCTTGACCTTATCGCCATCCTTGAGGAAGCTGATTGCGTGCTTGAGCTTGAAATTGTAATCGTGCTCGTCGGTCTGCGGACCGAAACGAATCTCCTTCACATCAATTTTCACCTGCTTCGCCTTCTGCTCCTTCTGGCGTTTCTTCATCTGGTAAAGAAACTTTGAATACTCAATCAAACGACACACAGGTGGATTGGCTGTTGGAGAAATTTCCACAAGGTCCAACTCTTTTTCTTCGGCAAGGGCAAGAGCTTTATGAGTCGGCATTACAACTGACTCGATGTCATCGCCTACAATGCGCACTTCTGCTGCGCGAATCTGCTCGTTTACACGATACTGGTTCTTCAGATTGTCGTTCTTCATTAAATATTATATAAGTTCCTTCTTTCTAAAACCCGAATAACGGGCATAACTTTTCAAAATCGGTTGCAAATTTATCACTTATTTGTCACATAAAGAAGAACTTTGACCATTATTTTTTACCGGACTGTAAAAAAAATGACGACGTAAGAGCTTATTACACAATCAAAGAAGCCTGATGGCAGCCTTGATTGATACTATTTTATAAAATCGAGGTATAACCTACGGACACAGGTCCCATCTTACTTTCCTTCTTCCGTCTATCTCCTTGCGTATTGTACGTGTACGGATCTCCTCGCAGATAGCCGAAACGAACTCTGCAACAGGTTTCACACCCTCGTCGCCTGCAAAGCGGCTGCGTACGGCCACTGTGCGGTCCGCCTCCTCCTGCTGACCAAGTACAAGCATATAAGGTACACGGTTATTACGCGCGTCACGGATCTTGTAACCGATTTTCTCAGAACGGTTGTCAACGTGTACAAGCACTCCGTTCTTCTTGAGTTCAGCAGCAACCTCATATGCGTAGTCACCATATTTCTCCGAAATAGGCAATACACGCACCTGCTCAGGAGCAAGCCATGTAGGGAACTTGCCCTCATATTTCTCGATAAGCCATGCGAGTGTACGCTCGTAGCAACCCATACTTGTACGGTGGATGATATAAGGGCGTACCTTCTCGCCGTTCTGGTCAACATAGTACATATCGAACTGCGCTGCCAAGAGAGCATCCCACTGTACGGTAATCATTGTATCTTCCTTGCCATACACGTTCTTGGCATTGATATCCACCTTGGGGCCGTAGAATGCAGCACCACCCACTTCCTCAATGAATGGAATTTCAAGTTCTGTAAGCATTTCGCGTATATGCTGCTGTGTCTCTTCCCACACCT
>JAZNQU010000127.1:0-3785 GCA_045590315.1 Eubacteriales bacterium | reverse complement strand
ACGGTCAGACAGGTATCATCATCAACTTTGAAGCAGATGATGCAGCAAAGAATAACGCAGGCTTTGCAGAATTTGCAAAGAACATCGCACTTCAGTGCGCTGCTATGCCTGTTCTTTATCTTGATAAGGAATCCGTTCCTGCAGCAGACGTTGAAGAGGAAAAGCAGGTTCTTATCGCACAGATCAAGAACGATCCCAAGAACGCATCCAAGCCCGAAAACATCATCGAAAAGATGGTACAGGGAAAGATTGGCAAGTTCTACGAAAAGAACTGCCTTACAGAGCAGGGCTACGTTAAGGACGACGATATGACAGTTGCACAGTACGTAGCAAAGACCGCTAAGGAATTTGGCGGAAGCATCAAGATCGCATCCTACACCAAGTATGAAAAGGGCGAAGGTCTTGAAAAGAGAGAAGACGACCTTGCAGCAGAAGTTGCAAAGCTTGTTAACGGCTAATATAGTCGTAAAATAAAAATAATATTCACAATGCAAGTAAATCACCCCGTCGAAGCACCGACGGGGTGATTTTTATATCTTGGAATAAAAATGCCGTTATCGGCAAAAATACAAGCAAATGCAGCATTGATAGCATTGACATTTTGCCGATGATGTGATATAATTATAGCAAATGTGGAGGTGGTTATATGAAATTTCTATCCGTAAAAGAGATTGCAAAAAAATGGAATACATCAGAGCGAAGCGTCAGGAATTATTGTGCCACCGGCCGTGTGCAGGGAGCTTTTCTTACGGGCAAGACGTGGAATATTCCGGAAAACTCAGAAAAACCCGAAAGAGTTAATAAATGCAAGAGTGCACCGCAGACCTTACTTGATATTTTGAAAGAGGAAAAACAAAGTCAGGTTAACGGGGGAATTTACCATAAAATACAGATTGAACTCACATATAATTCCAACCATATAGAAGGCAGCCGTCTCACTCACGATCAGACACGGTATATCTTTGAAACCAATACTATCGGCGTTACCGATGAAGGCGTTCGAGTTGACGACATTATCGAAACTACCAATCATTTCCGTTGTATTGATGAAATTATCGAAAACGCAAAATCACAGCTTAGCGAAAGATTTATTAAGAATCTTCATTTTATCTTGAAAACAGGGACAAGTGACGCAAAAAAGGAGTGGTTTGCGGTTGGCAATTATAAAAAAATGCCAAACGAAGTCGGTGGCCGAGATACTACCTTGCCTGAAGATGTGTCGGCAGATATGAAAAAACTGCTTGCCGACTATAACAGTAAAGAGAAAGTAGGACTTGAGGATATAATCGAGTTCCACGTTCGCTTTGAGCGCATCCATCCTTTTCAAGACGGTAACGGCCGTGTCGGCAGACTTATTATGTTCAAAGAGTGCCTGAAACACGGTATAGTCCCCTTCATCATAGAGGACAGAATTAAAATGTTTTACTATCGCGGACTGAAAGAATGGGGAAGGGAAAAGGGCTATCTTACCGACACCTGCCTGTCAGCGCAGGATAAATTTAAAAAGTATTTAGATTATTTTAGAATACCGTATAATATTGGTGCTGAAGCATAAGGATTGAATGTGGAATATATAGAACGTTTTGCAGCAGAAGTTGCAAAGCTCGTTAACGGCTAATATAGTCGGAAAATAAAAATTCACTATTCACAATGCAATGAAATCACCCCGTCGTACTCAGACGGGGTAATTTTTTGTATTGTGAAAAAGCTATAAATATATGTTTGTGTACTTGCATTTTGCTAATTTTGTGGTATAATAATTATAATATACTTACTTTAGAGTTGAAGAGGATTGTATCAAAATGTCTGAAAATAATGAAAAAATTGTAAAGGGCGGTATCAGCGTTGAAACCGCTAATATATTTCCCGTTATAAAAAAGTGGCTTTACTCCGAAAAGGAGATTTTCATACGTGAACTCGTGTCAAACGCGTGTGACGCGGCTACAAAAATGAAAAGACTTTCCTCTCTCGGCGAAGTCAAAGGTCTTGAAGACGAAAAATACCGTATAGACGTTACTGTAAGTAAATCGGACAGAACTATCACCGTAAAAGACAACGGTATCGGTATGACTGAGGCAGAGGTTGAAAAGTACATCTGTCAGATGGCTCTTTCGGGCGCGCTTGATTTTATACAGAAGTACGAGGGAGAAACAGAGAATGCTAATAACGGCATTATCGGTCACTTTGGTCTCGGCTTTTACTCGGCGTTTATGGTAAGCGACAGAGTGGACGTTATAACAAAGTCGTATACAGACGCGCCGGCAGTAAAATGGAGCTGTAATGAAGCCGGCGAGTATGAAATGAGTACAGACGGCAAAAATGAGCGCGGCACGGAAATCATCCTTTACGTTAACAGCGAGGGTGAAGAGTATCTTAACGCATATAAGCTTCGTGAGGTGCTTGAAAAGTACTGCTCGTTTATGCCTGTTGAAATATATTTCGAAGACGAAGACGCAGAGAAAAAAGAAGACGAAATAATTGAGCCTATCAATGATGTAAGTCCTCTTTGGCTGAAAAATCCTTCTGAATGTACAAAAGAAGAGTATAACGAATTCTACCGCAAGGTATTTAAAGATTACAGAGAGCCGCTTTTCTACATACATCTGAATGTAGACTATCCTCTCAACTTCAAGGGAATCCTCTATTTCCCGAAGCTCGCTCACGAGTACGACAGCCTCGAAGGACAGGTAAAACTCTATTATAATCAGGTCTACGTTGCCGATAACATAAAAGAGGTAATACCCGAATTTTTGCTTATGCTCAAGGGAGTCCTCGATTGTCCCGAGCTTCCGCTTAACGTGTCAAGAAGCTATTTGCAGAACAGCGGATACGTTTCAAAAATATCATCACACATAGTTAAAAAAGTTGCAGATAAAATAAACTCCCTGTTCAGTACACAGCGCGAAGAGTTTGAAAAGCTCTGGCGCGATATCAAAACCTTTGCCATATATGGAGCTATGCGTGAGCGCAAGTTTTTTGAACGCGTATTGCCTTCTGTGATATGGGAAAAGACAACGGGCGGATATGTAACGCTTGATAAGTACCTTGAAGACGCAAAAGAAAAGCACGAGAACACCGTATACTATACAACAGACAAGGTGTCTCAGGCGCAGTACGTTTCGATGTTTGAAAAAGAGGGCATTGACGTCGTCGTGCTTGATACGGTTATCGAAACGCAGTTTATAACCTTACTTGAAAATGAAAAGAAGATAAAGTTTGTACGCGTTGACTCTGACGTTTCAAGCGCACTTAAATCGGACGGAGAGGCGGGAGACGAGCCTGCGCTCACCGAGCTTATGAAAAAGGTAAGCGGCAATGAAAAGCTTGAAGTAAAGTACGAGCTTTTAAAGGACGCATCAACACCGGCGCTTCTCAATATATCCGAAGAAGCACGCCGTATGGAAGATATGATGCGTATGTACAGAATAAGCACGGGGGATATGGGAGTATCTTCACCTGTACTTGAAAGCACGCTTGTTATAAACAAGGCAAATAACCTTGTCAAGCATATTATAGACGTGCTTGCAAGTGATGAAAAGCGTGCAGAACAGATAGCGCGCCAGATGTATTCGCTTGCCCTGCTTTCGCAGAGACAGCTTACAGCCGAGGAGTTAAAGAACTTTTTAGCGCAGAGCTTTGAAGTGCTTGAAAAACTGTAATGAAAAGAAAAGACGCTTTTGACACGGTTTTTGAAAATTTTGCAGAAAATTCAGCTTCGCTTTCCGCAAACCTTGAAATGCGGCTTGGCGGAGTAGACAGTGCACTGTTGCTTACACAGGTCGGTA
>JAZNQU010000126.1:0-8932 GCA_045590315.1 Eubacteriales bacterium | reverse complement strand
CAACAAAAAGCTCTCTTCCAAATATAGAGACATAATCGCAATAATAACAATCGACAAAGTTCCGATCATATTGATTGCCAAAATACGGTCCATGGTTCGCGGTCCTTTTATCGCACGAATCAAGCAACAAAAAATACAAATCGCAAATCCGATCATTGCACCGATATATAATACCGAATATGCCGTTTCCATATGTATGCCTCCTTACTTTCCTGCGGTCTCTTCCATCTTCATGAGCAGACGAACAAACACGGAATCCTCCATTCCTTCCGCCATCTCTTTGTCCAGACAGTGCACTTTAAACTCGTCCTCATGTAGGTATGTAGATACCGGCTGTAACACCCTCTTCTTTAAAGAGAGTAAATCCGCCTGCGTCGTAAAGAACGCCGCCGAAGGATGTATTGAGGTTGATCTGGTTACGAACGCCCTTACCGCCGATAGCCCATTTGATGATACCGCTTGTAAAGGGAGCTGTGAACCATACGATACTCATAAGGTAGATTGCCGAGTAGCCGACGTAGGTTGTAACCGTCATTTCGTCGCCCTTAACTCTGTTTAAGAGCATACCGTAAGCAACGCCGACAAACCATGCAATAATTGCGCCTACTACGATTGCAAAGAGAATAGCTACCCACGGACCAAATCCGGGCAGCACTGCGTCAACTTTAATTGCAATATCAAATTCTATCGCTAAAAGTCCGCTTAAAATACCGCATACGATACCGAGGCTGACACCGAAGTTAGGTCCGACGCCGCACTGTATTGAGGGAACCATTGCAAGAGCAAGTATACCCCACATTCCCCAATACTTGATAACGCTTCCGAGATATGAAAGCACGTCGAGCTTATAAACGCCCATAAGAGCTACTATAAGAAGGAAGAAAGCGAAGATTATAAGACGGGGGAGGTTTACGCTTTTTAGCTTTTTTGTAAAGTTTTCCATTATTCCACACCTCCTGCTTTACTTCCGGACATAGCAAGACCGTATTTTGCATCCGAGTCGTCAGGCTTGAGCATAGCCGTTATCTTACCGTCGGATACGATGGCAATTCTGTCGCTTAAGCTGCGAAGCTCATTAAGCTCGGAGCTTACTACGATTATTGTAAGACCGGTTTCGCGGTTGAGCTGTACGAGCAATTCAAGAACGAGCTTTTTAGCACCGATGTCGATTCCTCGTGTAGGCTCTGATACTATGAGAAGCTTGGGATTAAGTGCAAGAGCGCGTGCAAGGCATACCTTCTGCTGGTTTCCGCCCGAAAGACGGCCAACGTACTGAGAGGGACCCGTGCAGCGAATGTCAAGCTTCTTTATCATGTCGTTTGCAAATGCTTCTGCGGCCTTTGAATTAAAGAGCTTGATGGGGCCGAGCTTATTAAGGAAGTCTTCCTTGACCTGCATTGCTGTGAAAACGATATTCTGTTCAATTGTTTCTTCAAGTAAAAGTCCGACTCCGCGTCTGTCTTCAGACACGAATGCGATACCCTTATTAAGCGCGTCGCCGAGAACGGTGGGATCTATCTTTTCGCCGTCAAATGTGATGTCTCCGATAGCCTCGTAAAGACCGAGAATACCGTTGGGAATACCAACTTTACCCTGGCCTGCGAGACCGCCGATACCGAGTATCTCTCCGCGACGAACGTCAAGGTCGATACCGTTAACGTTTTCGCCCGGCATGGCAACGTGGTAGTTTTTAAGAGAGAGGATTACGTCACTATCATCAAGAACTCTGTTGTCAACCGAGTCTTCAACAAGCTTTTCAACCTTACGGCCGATCATAAGCTCGGCAATTCTTGCCGCGGTAGTTTCTTTCGTGATAAGACGTTCAACGAGAGTGCCGTCTCTGAGTACCGTCATACTGTCGGTGACGTTCATAACTTCGTCTATTCTGTGAGTTATGAATATGATGGAAATGCCTTTGGAAGCGATAGTACGCATAGCTTCAAGAAGTCTGTCCGCTTCGCTTTCGGTAAGAACGGCGGTAGGCTCGTCGAAAATAAGTATCTGCATACCGTCCTTGTCTATTTCTCTTGCAATTTCAATAAACTGCATATAGCCCACGGGCATACCTTTAACGATTGTGTCTTCACTTATGTCAAGACCGATCGTGTCAAGAGCAGCTCTTGCGTCTGCTGCCATAGTTGCCTGATCAAGAGCTTCAAGCTTCTTGCCGAAAATTGCACTTGCAATAGTCGGAGTTGTTATTTCTCTTCCGACCTTGATGTTTTCAGTAACGGTAAAGCCGGGAATGAGCATGAATTCCTGATGAACCATACCGATTCCGAGTTCCATGGCTTTCTGGGGAGAGTCAATGTTAACTTCTTCGCCGTTAACTTCGATAACTCCCTTGAATCCGCCGGTGTTATGTATAACCGGCATACCGAAGAGAATGTTCATAAGAGTGGACTTTCCGGCGCCGTTTTCGCCCATAAGAGCGTGGATTTCGCCGGGTGCGATATGAAGATCGACGCCCTTTAAAACCTTGTTGCCGTAGTACTCTTTTTCAATTCCCTTCATGCTTAACACATAAGGTTTATCCATTTGAGTTTATCCTTTCATTTGTTTGAGACATTTTTACAAGTGTCCCGGCTTACGCCGCAATAATCACCGCACAGAACATTATGCGGACATTATCGCGGCTAAGCGTAAATATAATTGAGAAATGCCCGCCGATTTGCACTGCAATCAGCGGGCATTTTCGACCTAACCGATATTATTTTTTATATGAATAATTTTTTGGTTATTAGAAGTTGTAGAAGGGGCAGAGGAGCATGTAGAAGTTTTCGATAGGTGTTTCGCCTTCTACATAGTTCGAGATCTGAACTTCTTCGCCGCCGATAGCTCTGAGAGATTCAAAGAACTTTTCTTCGTCGAGCTTGCCTTCTGTCTGACCTTCGCAGTACTTGATAGCATAATCAACGCCTGCTTCGATCATAAGCATATTAACGGGAGTGCCCCATGTGGACATTCTGCCTTCGTTGCCGTATTCAGCAACCTTAGCCTTGATTTCGCCGAGGATGTATTCAACATCGCCCTCGTGGCCTTCTGTGGAGATTGCGAATGCGGAAGGATAGCCGTGGTACGGGCTGGGGCAGCACTGCTGCGGGAATATAGCACCGAGCTCTGCGCACTGGAGGATGAGGGGTTCCTGCATCGAGCAGTTTGTAGAGAAGAATGCTGTATCCTTACCATACTGATCAACATAAACCTTGATGTTTTCTGTGATCCAAGCCTGAGCACCTGTTACACCGGCGTCGCCTGTCGGGTCGGGAGCAGTAGCTTCAACATACTGGATGCCGAGCTCTTCACATCTCTGTTCAAAGAGAGCCTTACGTGCGCTGATTGTAGCGTAACCGAGGTGACGCTCGAAGGATACGTGAACGAATGTCTTAGCACCCATAGCGTGAGCCTGGTCGATAACTGTTGTACCCATTGCGATTTCGTCAACGAGCATGCAGATGTCAGCAGCAGATGCGATAACTGCAGGGTCTTCTGCGCAAACGCCTGTTACGAAGAGAATGTCGTCACGAGTTTCCTTAACCTTGTTAATAGCTGCTGTCGCACCGGGAACTGCCTGTACGAAAACGATAGCCTTAACAGCGGGGTCGGACGCCATGTTTGTAACTGTAGCGATTGTCTGTTCTGTTTCGGAAGAGAAGTTGTCGGGATATGTAGCTGTAACGATCATATCGCCGTATGTTTCCTTCATCTTCTGAGCAGCCTGGTATTCTTCTTCACCCTGAGAAACAGTACCTGTGATGATACCGATCTTGTATGCGGGAGCGTCTTCGCCCTCTACGGGAGCAGTGTCAACTTCAGAATCGCTTACAACGGGATCAACTACTCCGCAAGCAGCGAAGGAGAGGAGCATGATAAGCGAAAGAAGGATAGCAAGAATCTTTTTCATTGTGATAATCTCCTTAATCGTTTATTTGCCTGCAAAAAGCAGGCATATATCGGTTATTTGGTATAACTAATTTTATCAAAAAACTGTCAGAATTGCAATAGATACTAATATATTTCAACTTTTTGCACAAATATTTAAAGTGTTTTTAAAGCAATATTGCCAAACAAATAACAAATCGTGAGAACAAATTTTACATAATTTTGCTAATTTATACAAAATATTAAGCGGTAAAAAAAGGAGTCCTGAGAGGACTCCTTTTTGCTTTAATATTTTCTCCAGACCATTTTGTTTACAACGCCTGTGTAGCTCTGAATTATCTTGACTACCTTAGTTGATACGTTTTCTTCAACGTATACGGGCACGGGAATGCCGTGGTCCCCGTTATCGTTCATCAAAACCGCCGTGTCAACTGCCTGAAGAAGACTGTTTTCGTCTATTCCGGCAAGTATAAAGCAAGCCTTGTCAAGCGCCTCGGGACGCTCTGTTGAGGTGCGTATGCAAACGGCGGGGAAAGGGCGACCCAAAGATGTGTAAAAGCTTGATTCTTCGGGGAGTGTTCCCGAGTCTGAAACTACCGCAAAGGCGTTCATCTGAAGGTTGTTATAGTCATTAAAACCAAGCGGCTCGTGACATATCACTCTCTTATCAAGCTTAAAGCCTGAACTTTCAAGCCTTTTCTTACTTCTCGGATGACAGGAGTAAAGTATCGGCATATCGTATTTTTCTGCCATCTTGTTTATTGCACCAAACAGCGATAAAAAGTTCTTTTCTGTATCTATATTTTCTTCTCTGTGAGCAGAAAGAAGAATGTATTTCTTCTTTTCAAGTCCGAGTTTTGTGAGTACGTCACTTGCGTCTATATCTTTAAGATTATTGTGAAGCACCTCTGCCATAGGTGAGCCTGTTACATATGTACGCTCCTTGGGAAGTCCGCATTCGTGAAGATAGCGGCGGGCGTGCTCAGAGTAAGCAAGGTTTACGTCTGAAATAATATCGACTATACGGCGATTGGTCTCCTCGGGAAGACATTCGTCCTTACATCTGTTGCCGGCTTCCATGTGGAATATCGGAATATGCAGTCTTTTTGCCGATATTGCAGACAGGCAGGAGTTAGTGTCGCCGAGAATAAGAAGCGCGTCCGGCTTTATCTGCGACATGAGCTTATACGAGCAGTTAATGATATTGCCGACAGTTGCACCGAGGTCGTCGCCGACAGCGTCCATATATACCTCAGGGTCTGCAAGCTTAAGATCGCGGAAAAATACACCGTTCAGATTATAGTCATAGTTCTGACCTGTATGTGCAAGAATGCAGTCGAAATATTTGCGGCATTTGCCGATAACGGCAGCAAGACGGATTATTTCGGGGCGTGTGCCTACGATAATAAGAAGCTTAAGCCTGCCGTCATTTTTAAAATGAATGTCGCTGTAATCGAGTTTTATATCCATTGTAATACCTCTCTGTGTTTTAGCTTACAATCTCACCGAAAGTATCGGGCTTATCCGGGTCAAAGCATTCGTTTGCCCACATAACGGTTACAAGATCGTCTGTGTCTGACAGATTTATTATGTTGTGGGTATATCCCGGCAGCATATGAACTGCCGTGATATTTTCACCGCTTACTTCATAACGAAGTATTTCGTCAGTACCTATTTTCCGCTGTTCTATCAGACCTTTTCCCGCAACAACGATGAATAATTCCCACTTTGTGTTGTGCCAGTGCTGACCTTTCGTTATGCCGGGCTTTGATATGTTTATACTTACCTGACCGCATTTTTCGCTTCGTAAAAGCTCTGTGAAGCTTCCCCTGGCGTCTGTGTTCATTTTAAGCGGAAAAGACACCTTTTCAGGGGGAAGATAGGATAAATAGGTTGAATACAGTTTTTTCGCAAAGGAGCCTTTGGGAATTTCGGGTAAAGTGAGCGTTTCGGGCTGCTTTGTGAATTTTTCAAGCAATTCTGCAATCTCTCCGAGCGTAACGTGATGTGTGATGGGAGAAGCACAGAATTTGCCGTCTTCTTTAAGTACGGTGTCGATACCGTCAAACTCACAGTGGTGTTCACGTCCCTCAAGAGCAGCAATCATTTCATCCATAAGGTCGTCTATGTATAAAAGCTCGAGCATAATCTTCGGGTCGTTTACAGTGATAGGCAGCCCGTGAGCTAAGTTGTGACAGAAGGTTGCAACGGCAGAATTGTAATTCGGTTTACACCATTTTCCGAAAAGATTCGGGAAACGGTACACAAGCACCTTTGCGCCTGTTTCCTCTGAGTATCTGAAGAAGAGCTCCTCTCCTGCTTTTTTTGATTTGCCGTACTCACCGTTAGCGTATCTGCCGACAAGAGTTGCCTGTATCGAAGAAGCGAGCATAACGGGACAGGTATTTTTATGTTTTTTGAGCGTGTCTAAAAGAAGAGAAGCGAAACCGAAGTTTCCGCGCATGAAATCCTCCGGGTTTTCAGGGCGGTTCACGCCGGCAAGATTAAAGACGAAGTCGGCGTCGCGGCAGTAGGTATCAAGAAGCTCTTTTTGCGTGTCGATATCGTATTCAAAAATTTCGATGTCATTAAGCGATGTGGTCCTGTCCTTCCCGTCGCGTATGCATTTAAGTCTTTCGCACAGATTTTTGCCCACAAAGCCACCGGCTCCCGTTATGAGTATTTTCATCAAGGACTCCTTCTTTCTCTTTATTCTAAACCGACAAGTTTCAGATCATTGTGGAAATTATCGACGTTTTCCTGATTTGCGGAAGATAAAGTCTTTTTGTATTGTGTTATTTTGCTTTGCTTGGTAAAAACTATGTCAAAAATACGTGCTACCCATAAAATTGGGAGTAAAACCGGTGCCTTTATAAGAACCGGGTACTTTTGCTTCATATATTTGTATGGTAAAAACACGTTGAAAAAGACTCTTTTTGAAACAGGATGAATCGTAGTATCAGCAATAAAACGGTCTTTGTTATTACCGAATATACCGCTGCCGAATACCTTTTTTGTTATAAGCTTGCTTATATCGTCAAATTCGCGTCCTTCAAACCAACAAGAGAGCACGTTTTTTACATTGCTGTAGAACTTCCCAAGACCGAGACGTTCAAGCTCGCCCGAAACGTAGCTTTCATCAGGCGGCGTGTCTGAAGTCAGAAGAACGTAGAGGTCTATAAAATGACGCAGACCTATTCCGCCCATCCTGTAATGCTTTGCAATATGTACAACGAGATACACGAACAAATCGTCAACAGACATCTCATGAAGTCCGGGCGCGTCACCGGGATGGAGGAATTTTTCCGAATTCTTATAGTAATTGAAGAATTCTTTTATACCTGTTCCTACAAAGTGCTTGTGGAGCTCAAAAATCAACAAATCCTTTTTCCAGGTGTGCTCATGGGTAGACTCGTGGTCAAAAACAAAGCCGGCTTTGCGTAAAATGCCTGATATCTCTTCGATATCCGACTCTTTTATCAGAACGTCGGCATCCCCTACCGTACGCATATCGGCAGACGGGTAAAAATTTCTTACAACTAGTCCTTTAAGCGGAGCGTGATAAATATTTTTATCCCTGAATATTTGTAAAAGCTTTGATACTTCGTAATCGTTTACCGTTGAAAGCAGAGTGCTTTTGTAAAGCTTGTCTTCAAACTTGAGCCTTATATCTTCAGGCAGTGTAACACCGGATGCTTTTATTCCGTAATATACAAGGGTAGTAATACGGCCGGAGCTTGAAACAGAGAAAATTTCATTCCAGTTGACGTCGTCTGAAACAGGTACGATTTCTTTGCCGAGCGCGTTTTTTATCAGGGCAAGCAGATTTTTGACGGTAGAATTCATATTTTCCCCAGAGCTTCAAGCTCGTTTCTTATGTAATCAAGAGAAAGCAGTTTTTGTTTAACCTGTTCCACAGACAAAAGATCGGTGTTATGCGAGTTGAATTCGGTGATAGTGTTTCTCTGAATATCGCCTTCCTTGAAGTATTTGTCATAGTTGAGACCGCGCTTGTCGCTCGGTACTCTGTAAAACTCACCCAAGTCTATCGCGTTTGCACATTCTTCGTTGGTAAGAAGGGTTTCGTACATTTTTTCTCCGTGGCGGATACCGATAACCTTTATAAGCGATTTATCTGCGCCAAAGAGCTCGCAGACAGCTTCGGCCTGAGTCTGAATCGTGCAGGCAGGCGCTTTCTGAACGAGAATGTCGCCGCTTGTTCCGTGTTCAAATGCGAAAAGGACGAGATCAACGGCTTCGTCAAGCGACATAATAAAGCGTGTCATCGTCGGATCGGTAATGGTGATTGGCTGGCCACTTCTTATCTGGTCTATCCACAAGGGGATAACGGAGCCTCTTGAGCACATTACGTTTCCGTAACGAGTACAGCATATTTTCGTTTTTTCGGGCGAGACGGTGCGTGATTTTGCAACTACAACCTTTTCCATCATTGCTTTTGACGTACCCATCGCGTTAACGGGGTAAGCGGCTTTGTCGGTAGATAAGCAGATAACCGTTTTCACACCTTCTTGAATAGCCGCCGTAAGCAGATTGTCAGTTCCGACAACATTTGTTTTTACGGCTTCCATAGGGAAAAACTCGCATGAGGGCACCTGCTTTAAGGCAGCGGCGTGGAAAATGAAGTCAACACCGTGAATAGCATTTCTTATCGACTGTATATCGCGCACGTCACCGATGTAAAATTTGATTTTATCGGCATGCTCGGGCATGGTTGTCTGAAATTCGTGGCGCATATCGTCCTGCTTCTTTTCATCTCGCGAGAAAACCCGTATTTCCCCGATGTCTGTTTTCAAGAAACGGTTAAGTACAGCGTTTCCGAAGCTTCCCGTGCCTCCGGTAATCAAAGTCGGAGGCCAAGCGGTCTTAGGAAGACAAGCTTTATAGTCAACTCCTTGGCTCACAGAACGACATGGCTACGATCCGACTTGCTTCTTTTCATCTCGCGAGAAAACCCGTATTTCCCCGATGTCTGTTTTCAAGAAACGGTTAAGTACAGCGTTTCCGAAGCTTCCCGTGCCTCCGGTAATCA
>JAZNQU010000125.1:0-2106 GCA_045590315.1 Eubacteriales bacterium | reverse complement strand
TATTGATTATACCATATGTTTGTGTAAAGTGCAACACTATTGATGTGAAATAAAATACGCCTTTTCATATGCCGTAAGGCATATTTCATAGCGAAGCTATTTCATATTGCGAAGCAATATTTCACACGCCGAAAGGCGTATTTCACCTAAAAAAGCACTTGCGAATGCAAGTTCTTTTTTCTGGCGCGCCACGCAGGATTCGAACCTGCGACCTACCGGTTCGTAGCCGGGCACTCTATCCACTGAGCTAGTGGCGCTTTTTTCGTGCTCAAACATTATACCATGCCTTTTATTACTTGTCAAGCCTTTTTTTGATTTTTCTTTGGCTTTAAAAAAATTACAATATTTTTCAAAAATCTCTTTACAAAAGAAAAAAAGTGTGTTATAATACACTCCGTATGTACCGTTTACTCGGTTTGCGGAACAAAGAGCAGTTGCTGTTTCACCCGCCGCCTGCTGTGTATACGGTAAATAAAAAAATATTTAATATGAGGTGAAAATCATGTTACTCAAAGACGAAAAGCAGCAAATCATCACCGAGAACAAGATCCACGATACCGATACAGGCTCGCCTGAGGTTCAGATCGCTATTCTCACAAACCGCATCAACTCTCTTAACGCTCATCTTAAGAACAACCCGAAGGACCACCACAGTCGCCGCGGTCTTCTTAAAATGGTCGGACACAGAAGAAATCTTCTCGGCTACCTTGCAAAGAAAGATATCATGCGCTACCGCGCAATTATCGAAAAGCTCGGTATAAGAAAGTAAAATGCCACGAGCCGTAACCCTATGCTTTCTTTCGGGGTTACGGCTTAAATTATTATCGTTAAATGCGGCAAAGTTCCAAGGCTTTAGCAGTTAAATATGCATCAAAAGGATTTTGTTGTGTATTTAAGTGCTAAACCACAGGAAACACGCCGTAAATATATAAATTTAAGGAGCAAAAAATGTTTCCAAATTACAAAGTTTTCAACTACACTTACGCAGGCCGTCCCCTCGTTGTAGAAACAGGTAAGATTGCAGGCCTTGCAAACGGAAGTGCGCTCGTTCGCTATGGCGATACTGCAATTCTTGCAACAGCTACAGCTTCCGCAAAGCCTCGCGACGGCATCGACTTTCTTCCCTTGTCCGTTGACTTTGAAGAAAGAATGTACTCTGTAGGCAGAATCCCCGGCGGTTACCTCAAGAGAGAGGGCAAGCCCAGCGAAAAGGCTGTTCTCACTTCCCGCGTTATCGACAGACCCGTACGTCCCCTCTTCCCCAAGGACTTGAGAAACGACGTAAACCTTAACCTTACGGTTATGTCTGTTGACCCCGACTGCTCACCCGAAATCACTGCTATGATCGGCGCATCCATCGCCCTTTCCATTTCGGATATTCCGTGGAACGGACCTATCGGCGGCGCGTTCATGGGTATGATCGACGGCCAGTTCGTTATCAACCCCACGCTTGAAGAGCGCGCGCAGAGCGATCTCCAGCTTACCGTTGCAGCAAGCGAAAAGAAGGTCGTAATGATCGAAGCAGGCGCTAACGAAGTATCCGACGAAGCTATGTACGAAGCTATTATGATAGCTCACGCTGAAATCAAGGGACTTATCAAATTCATAAACGAAATCGTTGCTGAAGTAGGCAAGCCCAAGTTTGACTACCCCTCTTGCGACGTTGACCACGATCTCTTTGAGGCGATCAAGGAATATATCATTGACGACGTTAAGTACGCAATGGATACAGACGACAAGACTGTAAGAGATGAGCGTATGCTCGTTGTTTCCGATAAGGTTAACGAAAAGTTTGACCCCGAAGGCGAAAACGCAGTTGAAATCGCTGAAATCATCTATAAGATTCAGAAGTATGTTGTACGCCGCTGGCTTCTTGACGACGGCAAGCGCGTTGACGGCAGACGTCTTGACGAGATCCGTCCTCTTGCGGCTGAAACAGGTCTTCTTCCCAGAACACACGGAAGCGGTCTCTTCACTCGCGGACAGACTCAGGTTCTCACAATTGCTACTCTCGGCACAATGAGCGATGCTCAGATGCTCGACGGTATTGATGAAGAAACCTCCAAGAGATATATGCACCACTACAATATGCCCGGCTACTCTGTT
>JAZNQU010000124.1:0-3280 GCA_045590315.1 Eubacteriales bacterium | reverse complement strand
AGTAGTCATCATAGAAGAAGCCCATATAGTCCTTGACTTCACTCCATATCATGATGTCCTTACGCGGCTTCTTGCCGCCTCTGCCTATTGCAAGTATGCTCTTTGCGTATTCAGGGTCTGCCGCGAGCTTTTCTGCAAAATCAGCATCGTATTCGCGCGCCCAGTCAAATACCTTTGTGTAAACGTCTTCGGCGCTCATCCTTGCAACCGTGTTCTTTGCAACGTCGTTGAGTTTATCAAAGTCAAAAAGGCAACCCGACGCGCTCATCTTCTTTATCGAGAAGGGGAATTCTGTATAATCCTTATCGGGGTTTGCCATTCTCCACTCTTCATAGTTTGAATTAAGAAGCGTCATTACATACTCAACTACCGCTTCGGGGCAATACCCCTTTTCCTTATAGAAGCGCATATCAACGCCTGCGTCACGCTTGGAAAGCTTCTTCTTCGAGCCGTTTTCGTCAAGCTTCATAAGCTGCGAGATGTGCAGATACTTCGGAAGCTTAAAGCCGAGTGCTGAAAAAAGCTGTACGTGGAACGGAAGACTCGGCAGCCATTCCTCGCCGCGTACTACGTGAGTTGTTCCCATAAGGTGATCGTCCACCGCGTGTGCGAAGTGGTATGTGGGAATACCGTCGCTCTTTAAAAGAACGTGGTCCTTGTCGTTTTCGGTGATTTCAATGTCGCCCTTAACAAGGTCGGTGAATTTTATTTTACGCTCTACAGAGCCGTTGCTTTTGAGTCGGAGCACGAAAGGCGCGCCCTCTTTAATTTTTTCTTCGATCTTTTCAATAGGTGCATCGCGCCATACCGCCCACTTGCCGTAGTAGCCGGGGTCAGCTTTTTGTTCTTCCTGCTCAGCTCTTATAGCATTAAGCTCGTCCTCTGTGCAGAAGCAGGGGTATGCTAATCCGTCACGGATAAGCTTTTTCGCAAACGTCTGATATATTTCAGCTCTCTCGCTCTGTCGATAAGGACCGTATGCTCCGTTATCTTTACCGCCTGCAACAGCACCCTCGTCAAACTTTACTCCGTAGTATGCAAGCGTTTCTATAAGGTTTTCTTCCGCGCCCTCGACCTCACGCTTCGAGTCGGTGTCTTCAATTCTGAGATAAAGTATACCGCCGCTCTGGTGAGCAAGACGCTCACTTACACGTGTTGGGAAAAGTCCGCCGAAGTGAACAAATCCCGTAGGGCTCGGTGCAAAACGCGTTACCTTTGCGCCCTCGGGAAGCTCACGTTTCGGAAAACGCGCCTCAATGTCCTCTGGTGTTGTTGTAATACCCGGGTACAGTAAATCGGCAAGATAGTTAAGATCCATGATGTATACCTCTTTCAAATTATAGCTGTTTTATAGTCTGACAAATGGGTTATATAGTCGCTCGTGGGAAAGTGTCGTGGCACTTCCGTGACCGGGGTAGATTTTCGCATCCCCCTCCACTTTATAGAGCTTGCGAATAGATGCGTCTATCTCATCATAGTCGCCGCCAGGAAAGTCTGTTCGCCCTATGCTCTCACAAAAGAGCGTGTCGCCCGAAATTATACCGGCATCCGTTATATAACAGACAGAGCCTGCGGTGTGACCGGGTGTATGCATAACGCTTATCTTTGAGTTGCCGACGGCTATCTCATCGCCGTCCTCAAGAAGCACGTCAGCGTCCTCAAATGTGTCACTGCGCCCGACAAGAGACATAAGACTGTAAGCGGTGTTTCCAAGGCAAATATTATCTGCTCTGTGGATATAAACTTTCGCCCCCGTATGCTCCTTGATTTTATCAAGTGCAAGGATATGGTCGAAATGCCCGTGTGTCAGAAGTATCGCCGTGACAGTTACATCGTGCTCACGAATCGCCGATATAAGTCCCGGTGCGTCCCCTCCGGGATCAACGAGTGCGGCGTTCTTGGTATCTCTATCGACAAGCAGATAGGAGTTGGCATTTGAAAAGCCTGACGATATATTTACAATTTCCATATAATTGCGCCTACCATCCCATAATAATGTATTATTATATCATAATTTATACCGTTTGTCTACAGTTTATATCAATTTTGATTGACTTTTTCGCACTTTAAAGCTATAATTATCATATAAAGACGAAAGGCGGACTTATATGGAGAACAAAAAGAAAAAAACAAAAAATCTCGCACCGACAAACTGCGAGAATTGCGTATATTTTGATACTGATCCCGACACAGGTGAAGACTATTGCTCTGTCAACTTAGACGAAGACGAAATGGTAAGTTTTTTAACCGGCGACAACAGCCGCTGTCCGCATTTCTACCTGCACGACGAGTACAAGACTGTAAGACGACAAAATTAGGATTTTACCAGGGCGCCTTGGCCGTCCGGCCTTCCGGACAAAAAGCCTTCACTTTCGTGAAGGCTTTTTTCTTATATGATTCCAAACAGAAGATCCGCGTAAACGGGGTACGGCCAGTACTTCGCCGCAGTGATACTTTCGGCTTCGTCGGCAACTTTTCTGAGCGCATTCATCGCCGATACGACTTCGTCCTTATACGCCATTGAACGCTCACATATATCAGCGTACTGCGTCTTTCTTACTCGTTTGAGCGCTTCTGCAAGCGCGTCTGTACAAACGTCAATCTCTCTTGCAAGCTCGGACAGACGGGTGACAAGTTTTTCCTCGTATGTACAGTCGATAGTATCTATAAGCTTACGCTTTGCGTTTGCCGATTTTGCCGTTGCAAGCATATATTCCTCGACCGCCGGGAGAATTTCACGGCGCGCCATTTCTATCATAGTACGTGCTTCGATTTTTATCTCGTTACAGTAATTTCCAAGCTTTATTTCGCGTCTTGAATATACTTCCGCTTCGGTGAATATCTTGTGCTTTCCAAAGAGCTCAACGTTCTTAGGAAGCGTGTATAAAGCTACTGCATCGGGAGTCGTCTTGAGATTTAAAAGTCCTCTCTCTTCTGTAGCCTCGCGTATCCATTTGTCATCGTATCCGTTGCCGTTGAAGATGATTCTCTTATGCTTCTTTATAACGTCACGGATAAGCTCATGAAGCGCACTTGTAAAGTCTTCTGCATTTTCAAGTATATCGGCATACTGACACAAAGACTCCGCTACTGCCGTGTTAAGTACGATATTACAGCCTGCAATAGAGTTTGAAGAACCGAGCATTCTGAACTCGAACTTATTACCCGTAAATGCAAAGGGTGACGTTCTGTTTCTGTCGGTCGTATCCTTGGGGAATTTCGGAAGTACGTGAACACCGAGTTTGAGTCTCTCTTTTTCAGCCGCACAGTATGCGCCGTC
>JAZNQU010000123.1:0-5744 GCA_045590315.1 Eubacteriales bacterium | reverse complement strand
CTTGCGTGCGAAGAAATAGAAGAAGCAATGAACGCTTCGCTTTCAAACGTCACCACTATGCAGATGACAACTGCTGTAAGAGACTCCGACATAAACGGTCTGGGCATACAGAAGGATGATTTTATCGCTCTTTGCGAGGGCGAGCTTATGGCAGGAGGCAAGGATGAACTTTCTCTTGTTGATATGCTTATTGATAAGATAAAAGAAACCGAGCGCGATATCATCACTATCTATTACGGTATTGACGTTTCAGACGAAGAGGCAGAAGCTATGTCAGCGCACTTTGCAGATGCTTTCGGCGAAGACAATATCAGTCTTGTTCCCGGAGGTCAGAGCGTTTACAGATACATTATTTCTGCAGAAGAATAATAACAATTATTGTACAAAATAAAAATAAAAGAACGGATTTAAAATCCGTTCTTTTATTTTTGCCTGAGACGATACTTTTCAAGGCCTTCTCTGCCGGCTTTGGTTACAGGCTTTATCCACTTGTTTGTAAAGAAGTATCTTAAGCACAGTACCGCCTTTGGTATATCCTCAAATATATACATTATTGCGTATACAAGCACAAAATCAAGCTTCAGCCAATACGCGGCTATCGCAGTTGCAGGAATAGACAAGCACCACAGACAGCCTATATCGTAAATGAGTCCACGTGTGGTCTCGCCTCCCGGTCTGAATATACCGACTATCTGTATATACGGAATATTTCTAATCGGTATTTCAATCGCGTATACCGTTGTAATGCCTATAGCAACCCGGAGAGTTTCCTCTGTAAGATTTCCACTCATATTAAATATATGCACAAGTTCTTCCCTGAAAAGAAGTATCAGTATTCCGACAGGAATAGCCGAGAGTGGAACGAGATATGCCATCTTTCTTGCCGTGCTTATTCCCTCTTCTATATTACCCGAGCCAATCTGCTTTCCTATCATTACACACGATGCATTGCATATACCTACAAATATAACGAATGCTATATTTTCAAAGGTTTTTAGTATCGTGACTGCAGCATAGTATTCACTTCCGAGGTTTGAATACAAAAGCGTAATTACAAAAGAGCCGAGCCCCCACAAACTTTCGTTTACTATAACGGGAGTTGCTTTTTTGTAAAAAGTAACTATCATCTCAAATCCAAAAGAAAAGAGCTTCTTTAAGGGCGCGGCAAGGATAAGCTTTTTCGCATATGAAATGATCATAGCTGCAACAGGACTTATCCACGCTGATATACAGGTCGCAAGAGCAGCTCCGCGTATTCCCATTTCGGGAAATCCCCATGCGCCGAAAATAAGTCCGTAATTGAACACGGCGTTAAATACCGTTGAAATAAGCGAGATCACCATCGGTATCTTAACACATTCGGTTGAACGCAAAAGCGCAAACATCAAGTTACCAAGCATTACCGCAGGATAAGAAAACGCCGCTATCTTCAAATACGATGCACCGGAAGCTATGACATCCGCTTCTTTATTGAATATCCGCATAACCGCTTCTGGGGCAAAAAATGTAACGGCAAAAAAGGCAAGAGAGATAACAAGTCCGGATACAAGCGCGACACCGTAAATCTTGTGTATTGCGTCCGTATTCTTCTCTCCCCAATACTGTGCAACGAAGATAGACATTCCCGACACTATGCCGAACAAGACTATCTGCAAAAGCCAGCTCCACTGTCCTGCCATACCGACAGCAGCAAGCACCGTGTCGCCAAGCTGTCCGACCATAAGCGTATCTACGAGTGTGAAAGAGCTTACAAGCAGATTCTGAAACGCTATGGGAAGCGCAAGCTTAAGCATTGATGAATAGAATATTTTAGTATTTTGCTTTATCAAAACATTACCTCTGGGCAAGAAAATTTCTTTTAGGTGTAACTACAGTGTTGAAGTTGTAGCCGCGATTATTCATTCCCGACACCTTAAGGGCTACGAGATTTATATCTGTCCCAAGCATCTTCGCCATTTGCTCGATATCATATCCCGCGCGGGCAAGATATGCCGTTTTTTCATCCTCAAGCAATAGCTCGGCGGCAAACATATTGGCTTCATATTCGGGACGGCTTTTCATATCGTACAAGACAAACTCACGAAGCACCGCGTCGCGTGCAAATTCCCTGTGAAGTCTGTCGTGCCCTATTTCATGCGAGAGCACGATCTTCTTTTCATTATCGTCAAGATTATCGTTTAAAACGATATACCTCTTACGGTTTAAGACAGTATAAAAGCCTTTGAGCCGTGTAAACGAGGGATTACATACGACATCTATCCCAAGAGCCTCTGCAAGAATATGCGGATCTCTGGTCTTGTACTTGCTTACAAGCTTCTCCACTTTATCGTATATGGTATTTTTCATTTAATAATTAGTGCCTTTCGTAAAGGGGAGATTATTTTTTATGCTTACTTGGAGTAAAGCGCGCAGAATATTCTTTACTGTCGAAGTAAAGCTCCTGTATCTGATGCACGAAAGCAAGCTTGTCGTCATCGTCAAGCTCACCGCCGGCAAACATAGCGGATATCTGATTTATGAGTCTTCTCGCCTGCATGCGACCGCGTGAACCGTAAAGATCGCTCGCTTCGGTTATAAATTCTTCATCCTCACTCAGAAGATAACTCGGCTCAAGATCAAGGACTTCTGCAAGCGTGTGATACATTTTACGTCCCTTGGGATATATTTCGCCGCTTTCGTAATTTACAATGGTCCTTTTGGATACGCCAACGAGACGTGACAGTTCTTCCTGTGTCATCTTTTTTCTCTTCCGTGCTTGTCTCAGCTTTTCTCCGAATTTCATTTGTTTTTCCTCCATTATGAATTTATCATTCCGCTTTGACAAAATTTTGCGAATTTATTTTTCGCTTACCTATTGACAAGTGCAATTTTGTTGCGTATAATAAATGTGCAACTCAAGTTCACTTTTATTGTAGCCGATATTTCACATTTTGTCAATAGTTTTTTGGAATTTTTACACAAAAAGAAGGTTTTATAATGGAGAGGATCATACTTCACAGCGATTTAAATAATTTTTTTGCTTCTGTTGAAGCGGTTAGCGACCCTGAATATGCAGGAGATGATAAATTTATAGCCGTCTGCGGCCTTGAAGAAGACAGGCACGGTATAGTTCTTGCAAAAAACGAGAACGCCAAACGTATGGGAGTAAAAACAGGCGATACGATATGGCAGGCAAGACAAAAATGCCCCGATATTATTATAGCACGTCCGCATTTTGATAAATATGAATATTATTCAAAAATCGTACGGGAAATTTACTCCGAATACACCGACGAAGTAGAGCCGTTCGGTATGGATGAGTGCTGGCTTGACGTTACCCGGAGCACTTCTCTTTTCGGAAGCGGCAAGGTCATTGCCGACACTATACGGAAAAGGGTAAAGTGCGAAACAGGACTCACGGTATCTGTCGGCGTTTCATTCAACAAGGTTTTTGCCAAGCTTTGCAGTGACCTCAAAAAACCGGACGCCGTTACTGTGGTACAAAGTCATAATTTTAAGGAAAAATTGTGGGAACTTCCTGCAAACGAATTACTCGGAGTCGGAAGAGCAACTTATCAAACGCTTGAAAGGCACGGAATATTTACAATAGGAGATATTGCCCGAACGCCCCTTTGTTATATTGAAAAATGGCTCGGCAAAAACGGCGTTTCCCTGCACGCATGGGCAAACGGTCTTGATGATTCGCCCGTAGCAGCCTGCGATTATACTCCCACTCCCAAAAGTATAAGCCACGGAGTTACCTGTCGCGATGACCTTGGAAACACCGAGGAAGCCGCACGAATACTGTTATATCTTTGCTCCGACATATCGACAAGGCTTCGTGAAAAAGGCTTGCTTGCGTCATCTGTTACAGTAGGTGCACGCGACAGCAGGCTCGAAACTCACGAATACAGTGTTAATATCTCTTCTCCCACGCGCTCGCACAGTATAATATACAAAAGTGCAAAAGATTTGTTCGCGCGCTCATACCGATTTGATAATCCCGTTCGTGCGCTGACTGTACGGGTTTCAAAATTAACGCGCGACAGCGAGCCTGTTTCGTTTGATTTTTTCACCGATATAAATCGCGCGCAAAAGCTTGAAAAGAAGGAATCAACCGTAGATGCTTTGAAAAAGCGCTTTGGCAAGGACGTACTCGTTCCCGCTTCTCTTCTATGTGACATCAAGCTTCCGCACGTGATAAACGAGTCTATTCTCCCTCCTGCGATACGAGCAAGGTAAAATATAGGCAATATGTCTAAATATAAAATAAAAAGTTTGTCAAAACTAACATCGTTATTTTCGTTGAAAAATCTCCCCCCGATGTGATATACTTGTATAGAATGGTAACAAGTTTGTTTTTATAGTGTTATCCATCAAAATCACCGTACAGGTATCCTATTGGGAGGAATATGAAAAACTTTTTAACAACTCTACTCATATCTATATTGACCTTAACTATGGGAATCGCTGTTTCTGCCGCAGGCGATTTAACAAGCATGGAATTTAACGTACAGGCAGTTCGCAGAATGGCAGGCGAGACTATTCACCTTACTATACTGCCCACCCCCAAAAGCGTGAAGCTTTCAAATGTAACTATCACCTACACATCCGAAAATCCTGAAGTTTCAACTATGATAAAGCGTTTTACAGACGCTATGTAACAAAAAGAGAACGCCTTTTTATAGGTGAAGTAGTCAATACTTTGTAGACACAAAAAAGTGTCTCCCATCATTATATCACTTCACACCTATAAAAAGGCGTTCTCTTTTTGTTTACTTGTTGATATTTACACTTACTATAAATGCTTCGGAAAGATAGCTGACTGTTGCAAGCGCCCCGTTTTTATCGTTTGCGCTGAACGTATATACGCCGGCATCATACATGGAATCATCGCTGACAGCATTTATATTGAAGCCCGCATTCTTTAAAAGCTCTGCATACTCGGATGCAAAGTCAATGTCGCAGCCGCTGTATATCGCTGTGAAAACAGAATCGGTTATTTCAAAAGTAAGAAGTGTTCCCTCTGAAGGCTTTGGTACAAGCGCCGTGTATTCGTTTTCCGGCCAGTCGCCGCCTATCTGTCCTATAACTCCGTCTTCACCCTCCATGATGAAGTTGCCGTCAGGTGTCTGCACTACGGTAGTGCCATCGTCATAGACTATATTCGTGCTTCCATCATCATTATATGTAACAATGATTCCCTCTTTTGCCATTTCATCTGCGTATACCTGCTTTTCTTCAGCACTCATATTTGCAAGTATAACCACTTCGTCCAAAAGGCCGTCTGCTCCGCCGACTTCTTCTATAAGGTTTACATCGTCAGCCACCTTTGAGCCCACGACCTCGGCTACCTTATCGTCAACCTTTGTAACTTCTTCCGTTACAACGGTATCAGACTCAATTACACTTTCAAGTGTGTCGGATTCTGTAGCATTTTCAGTATCTGCGTTTTTCTTGCACGAAGCTGTTGCGAAAACAAGCAAAAGTGCCATAAGTATCAAAAGTATTTTTTTCATTATTTCCCTCCGGATATTTGTTACATTCTACATTTTAACACACATACAGGCAAATTGCAATAGGGGGGTAATCCTGCTTTATAATATACGGAATATAAAGTAAAATTGTGAAGATTTTATTTTTTTAATATTAAAGCATTGAAATCCATGAAATTTTGTGATAAAATACACGGTGTTAATAGTTTACGTATTTTCCTCTTAATGGAAGGATGGTTTTGATGAGTATTCGTATTGGTATTTTCGGTT
>JAZNQU010000122.1:0-7124 GCA_045590315.1 Eubacteriales bacterium | reverse complement strand
TTTTAACCAATCAAGGGTATATTGCAGTGCAACACACCCTTGAATTTATCGTTATTTTTTATTTTGTACCGAAAAGTCTGTCTCCGGCGTCTCCGAGTCCGGGAAGAATATACGCGTGCTCATCAAGCTTTTCATCAAGAGCCGCAACGAAAATGTCAACGTCAGGATGCTCGGAAAGAACCTTTTCTACTCCCTCAGGTGCACCGACAAGCGACATAAGTCTTAAATTGGTACAGCCCTTTTGCTTGAGAAGTCTTATCGCGTCGCAAGCACTTCCGCCCGTAGCAAGCATCGGGTCGACAACTACAACTATTCTGTCCTCAATATCAACAGGCAGCTTGCAGTAATACTCAACAGGCTCGTGCGTAACAGGGTTTCTGTAAAGTCCTATATGGCCTACCTTTGCAACGGGAACGAGACTTAAAAGCCCATCCACCATACCAAGTCCTGCTCTGAGTATCGGAACTATCGCAAGCTTTTTACCTGCGATGGTTTTAGCCGTCATCTTAGACATAGGAGTTTCTATTTCCACGTCCTTAAGCGGAAGATCGCGTGTCAGCTCGTAGCCCATAAACATTGCAATTTCTTCAAGAAGCTCTCTGAAATCCTTACTTCCCGTTTTCTTGCTTCTCATTATGGTCAGCTTATGCTGAATCATGGGATGGTCGATTATATGAAGTCCGCCCAATTTCAAGTCCTCCGTTTTACACTATTGTGGTGTCCGCAAATATTATATTACAATTATTTTTTAATTGCAAGTACCCGCGTATATTTTTTATATTTTATTAACAGTTGAATTCTTTATCTTGTGAGCTTGAAAACGTATCTGTCATCGGCAAAGCCCGATATGTTGTAAAGCACGAGCGCGTCGGTAACGTCGCCGAGCGTTTTTGTGTATTCGGTAACGCCGAGATTGAAGTATCTCAGGTCAACGACGTATATTTTCTCAAAATGACAGGCAAAAAACGGTATCAAACAGTTTGCATACGAGTCTTTTGCAAGCATAAGCACACGTCCGTTTTCCACAGACGTACTTATCTCAACAAGAGCGTCGTTTCCGCCGAGAAAATATGCGTATTTATCACGCACTTCAAGCTTTGGCACGTCATAAAGCGTATCGGTGATTTTTGCGCCGAGATTATAGTTGACATTGATTTGAACGGGTGTTTTCGGCTCGTACTTCACCATAATATCAGGCTCTGTGCCGATATTTAATTTCGCGATAACCGTTCCGAAAAAATCCTCACTTATTACAGTGCGCTCAAACTCCTCTTTGGCAAGAGGCTCAAAGCCGAATTTCTTTATAAGCTCTTTGTATGCAAAGTATGCTCCGTCTGTCGTCCAGTGGTGGTCGGTACGATAGTAGATGTACTCGTCTTTATGTGATGCAAGCGCATCTCTTAAATCGACAAAGCCCTCTCCGAGAAGCTCTTTTATATAATCAAGCGAAGCGTTCCAGTCAAATTCATCATTAAGCGCGGGGAGCTTGTCTTTCAGCACGACCGAAGCCGTCGGCGCAATCGAAACTACCACGTTTTCGCCAATCTCAGATGACATATTATCGTAAAAGCTTTTAAGAAAGCCTATGTTTCTTTCAAGAAGCTCTGTATCAACATCAGATAAAGACTTGTGTTCGATAAAATATCCGTCGTCGGCAAAATAAACGCCGTTTGAAAGCGTTTTCCCGAGCGCGCGCTCAACGCTCGATTTTATCTGTATCCACGCATCGCGCCATACGAACTGGTCAACAACGAAATCCTCGTACCCTTTCGTAAAGCTGCCGTCAAACAAGCTTTCTATGGAAAACTTCGGCATTTGCGCAAGCTCGCGGTTTTCGCTTTCTGATCTCTCGCGCACAGGGTTTAGTATACTTGCCACCGACAAAAAGGCTATGGCAGCTATAAAAAACGCCGAAACAATGATTTTATACTTTTTCATAGTTTATCCCTGCCTTTCAATCAGAATCTGAAGTATAAGAACGGATTGTATGTGGAGTTTACAAGGAATGCTGTCGATATAATAACGAACACCGCCATATACGCAACTCTTCCAAAAGTCCACAAAATCGGTTTTTCTTCATTATCAAAGAACCTCTTTGCAAGTCGTGCCGGAATATCGGTTGCCGCAAGAGCAAATATAACAAACAAAACGAGGTTGTTTGAAAGCGTGTAAAGCGCCGTTCTGTCCCATATTCCGTTTGCACCGAACATCGCCGCAAAAAAGCCTGATATATCAGCGTTTGATTCGAACACGAAAAATACCCAGCCGAAAACGACTATGATAAGCGTATATATATGCTGAACAAATGCAGGCAGACGCGCAAGAAGCTTTCCAAGGAAGAACTTTTCTATCAGAAGTAATATTCCGTAGTAGACGCCCCAGAAAATAAAGTTCCAGTTTGCGCCGTGCCACACGCCTGTAAGAAGCCATACGATAAGTATGTTTCTTATATGACCAAGTCTTGTGGTTCTGTTACCGCCAAGCGGTATATAAACGTAATCCCTGAACCAGCTTCCAAGAGAAATGTGCCATCTTCTCCAGAATTCGGTAATACTCTTTGACATATATGGATAATTGAAGTTTTCAAGAAATTTAAAGCCGAAAATACGGCCAAGTCCTATAGCCATGTCGGAGTATCCCGAGAAATCAAAGTATATCTGGAACGTATAAGCGATTATCGCAGTCCACGCACCGAGTGCCGAAAGCCCGTCAAACGAGCCTGCGGTAAGCGTTTCAAATATTTCTCCTGCGGTGTTTGCAAGAAGCACCTTTTTTGCAAGTCCCGTGGTAAATCTCATAACGCCGTTTGAAAACATATCGGTGTTTATTATAGGCTTTACAAGCTGTTCGGCTATAGTCTTATACTGAACTATAGGTCCTGCGATAAGCTGTGGGAAAAGAGCAACGTATGCGCCGAAGGATATAATGTTTTTCTGCGGCTCGGCGTCTCCTCTGTACACGTCTATCGTATAGGACATTGTCTGGAAAGTATAGAAAGAGATACCTATGGGAAGAGCTACTCCTTCAAAGGGAATTGCAAGTCCGAATACTGCATTTATATTATTTACAACAAATCCTGCGTACTTGAAAAATCCGAGCAGAGAGAGATTTATAATTACCGATGATATAAGCGCCGCCTTTGCCGCGCCCATTTTCCCTGCTCTTTTATACTTGTCTACTAAAAGACCGTGAGTATAGTCAACTACCGTTGAAAAGAGCATCAGCACTACGTATACAGGCTCACCCCACGCGTAAAATATCAGACTGAAGATAAACAATATGAAGTTTTTTGCCTGCCTTGGTACCAGAAAATAAAGTAAAAGCACCAAGGGCAGATACCTGAACAAAAATGCTACGCTGCTGAATACCACTTTTTAAGCCTCGTCTTTCTCTAAATATTATGCCGGTCCCGGCTTTCGGGACCGGCATAAAGCTTTAAACCGGATATTTGTTTAAATCCTTACTTTATAAGGAGTTCTTCTATTTTCGAAACTACCTTTTCATTGTTTTCAACAGCTACGTTGTACGCGCCGTTTTCATCATCCATATATTCATCCCCTACTACGCCGAGCATAAGGAAGAATACGTAATCGCCTGCTCTGTATACTCTGGAAGCGTTTACCTTAGGAACGTTTGCAGGGTATTGGAGAGAGTTTTCAACTACATAAGTTCTGTAATCGTTAAGAGCTGCTTCAACGTTATCTGCCTGTCCGTCAGCTGCCTTTATTGCGATAAGTGTATCAACGTGGAAGCTGATCATGGGAATTTCAGCAACAAAGCTTTCGATCCATTCGGGTGAAACACCGTAGGTCATTTCAAGATACTCTGTATCAAGAGGCATCGAGGGGAGATAGTTTTCTCCGAAAAGCTCCTTGATAGCTGTGTGGATATCCTCGATAGCAACGTCATTTGTTTCTGCGTCAGGCTTGCTTTCGATGATTTCAATATCGGTTGTGAAGTTTGTGCCTGCATCGTCAATAGCGCCGTCGTCAACAGGATCGTTTTCAATAACAACGTCTGATTCGCTGACGCTATCATCGCTTGTCTGTTCATCCTTTGCACCGAAGCATCCGGTGAAGCTTACCATAACAACAATAAGAGCAAGTAAGAGTGCAAGTAATTTTTTCATTTGTTATACCTCCGTGCCGTTTCCGGCAAATTATCGCTTTTAGCGATACTTTTAATATTTTCCCCGTGCACGTGTTAATATATTCATGCACGGATACGCTTGATTTTCCCCTTGATAAAACTCCATAAAACGCTCGCTGTTATCACAAAAACCGCCAGCGCAAGCACCGTTATAACAAGTCTTGCTGCAATATCGGCGTTTGTGTAATCAAGCTGCCGTCTTACAAGAAGTATCACAAGTATATGGGATAAATAAAGCATATAACTTGATGAGTCTGCCGATTTGATAAATTCCGAAATCACCCCCGGCAGAACGGGATGCTTTTCTGCAAAGCCCGAGGCAAAATTAAGGCTTGCAATTATCGCCGACACCGAATACGCAAAATGAAGCGTATCGCACCAGTGTATGTACGCGATTCCACTCATGCTTATATATGACAAAACAAGATTTGCCAAAGCAAAAAACGCAAACATCGTATATATCAAAGCCTTTGTTTCGCGCAGCTTTTTTATTACAACGCCATAATTTGTACCCACAGCCGCGCCGGCTATGAAGTAGAATATATACGTTGTAAATAGCCTGTCGTTATAAGCAAAGGTCAATTCAGTAAAGATCAGCGAAAGCACGTGCGGCAGATACTGACCAAACAAAATTGAAATGAACAAAGAGTAGATAAGAGCAAGATAAGGTGAGCATTTTTTAAAGAGCCGTGCAATCAGGGGAGTCAGAAGATACATCTGACAGATGATTATCACGAAATAAAAATGTGCCACCAAATCGCCGATGAAAATATATCGCACAAGCTCTGAGAGTGAAAACTTATACCACCCGATAGCTATAAAATAAAGGTAGTATATGATAACCCAGAGAATATACGGCAAAAGTACGCGGCGCGCCCTCTCTTTATAAAAGCGCAAGGGTTTCATATCAGAACGGTCTTTGATAAAGAGCTTCAGTCCGCTCAAGAACACAAATCCCTGTGTTACGAACTGAAAAAGCTTCCACGGCGTATACACGGCAAAATACTGAACAGACGTACGCGTCAGCGCCGTTATAGGCTCTGAGAGTATATGCACGCATATTACCATAACGCAGAAAATTACGTTAAGATATGAGAGCTCTGCAAGTCTGTACTTGTTTGCCGGATTCAACGTTTTATCGCCCGTCAAATACGCTCATCTCCTTTGCTTAAAAACAATGCTGTAATATGAAGCAGGATAAGACCGGTATTTGCAAACCAATCCTTATTCACATGAAAACTGTAAAACACTCACTTAAAAATAAAATATTTTACCGTCTTTCGTCTTTAAGAGGTCTTGACATAATATCCCTGAGTGCTTCACTTGGCTGCTTGCCCTCAAATAATATCCTGTAAAGCTCGCTCGTTATGGGCATTTCAAAGTCGTAGTTGACTAAATCCTCATATACGACCTTGCAGGAATATATTCCCTCAACCGTCTTTGTGTTTTCTTTTAAAAATTCTGTGGCATTGCCGTGCTTGCCGATATAAAGTCCTGCCTGGTAGTTTCTCGAATGTTCGCTGAAGCAGGTCACGACAAGGTCGCCGACACCTGTAAGTCCTGTAAGCGTCTGTGCGCGCCCACCCTTCGCTATTGCGTATCTTGTCATCTCAGCAAGGCCGCGTGTAACGAGAGCTGCCTTCGCGTTGTCGCCGTATCCCTGCCCGACAAGCATACCCGAAGCAAGCGCGATAATGTTTTTCATAGCCGAGCCGTACTCGGCGCCTATCTCATCGGTATTGACGTACAATCTTATATAATTATTCGAAAAAATCTCCTGTACCCGGCGGGCAGCGGTCTCGTCAACAGATACCGCACACAGAGAGGTAAGTCGTCTTCTGATAACCTCCTCGGCGTGACTCGGTCCTATAACCGATACAACGGGAGTTTTTACAATATCCCCGATAACGCGTCTGACCGTATCGGACATACGGTTGTTTGTGTTCGGGTCAAAGCCCTTGCTCGCGTTTACTATAATAGTATCTTCATTTAAATAAGGGCGTGCAGCTTCAAGCACCGATGAAACGAATTTCGTCGGTACAGCTATAACCAAAAGCTTTACTCCGGTAAGCGCTGTTTCCATATCGCTTGTGGCACCGATACCCTCGGCAAGAACAAGCTCTCCGAAATATTTTGTATTACGGTGATTATTTATGTCATCAATTTCGCCTGTGTCAACACCGTACATTATTACGTTATTACCGTTATCGGCAAGCACCTGGGCAAGCGCACTTCCCCAACTTCCCGTTCCAAGTATTGCTGTTTTCATTTAATACTCCTTAAATATAAGGTACAAAAGCAGGCAGTTGCCCACTATCATTTACTATAATACTACATTTATATAAATTTTGCAAGTACAAAAATATTGAAGAAGTAATAATCAAAGAATCCGCACACTGTCGTGTACGGATTTCCCGGAAGATCTGAATGGTTCAGATACAGTATCCTTTTAATGAAATATCAACTTCGTTGATATGAAATAATCCTTGCGGATTATGAAATATTTTTCCTTGAAAAATGTGAAATAAAATTTGCCTTTTCATATTGCGAAGCAATATTTCATACACGAAGTGTATTTCATAGCGAAGCTATTTCACTTGCCGCAGGCAAATTTCATTGAAAAAAGCACTTGCAAATGCAAGTGGTTTTTTCTGGCGCGCCACGCAGGATTCGAACCTGCGACCTACCGGTTCGTAGCCGGGCACTCTATCCACTGAGCTAGTGGCGCAATTTTTTCGTGCTCAAACATTATATCATGGCTTTTGTTACTTGTCAAGCCTTTTTTGCATTTTTCTGTATCACAAAAAAATTTACAATATTTTTCAAAAATATCTTTACAAACGTAAAAAAGTGTGGTATAATACACTCCGTATGTACCGTTTACTCGGTTTGCGGAACAAAGAGCAGTTGCTGTTTCACCCGCCGCCTGCTGTGTATACGGTAAATAAAAAAATATTTAATATGAGGTGAAAATC
>JAZNQU010000121.1:0-3014 GCA_045590315.1 Eubacteriales bacterium | reverse complement strand
GGTGTTCTATCTCCACAACAATATAGACAGTATAGCAACTACTGCGGGACTTTTGAGAAACGCTTTACCCGATGCACGCATTGCCGTTGCACACGGCAGGATGGACAAGGACTCAATAAGCGATATCTGGCGCGATCTTGTTAACGGAGACGTTGATATTTTAGTCAGCACGACAATTATCGAAACGGGCGTTGACGTGCCGAATGCCAACACGCTTATCATTGACAACGCCGACAAGCTCGGTCTTTCACAGCTTCATCAGCTCAGGGGCCGAGTGGGCAGATCAAGCAGACGCGCATACGCTTATTTCACTTACCCGAAAAACAAAGCAATATCGGAAATCGCTTCAAAACGCCTCTCGGCTCTCAAGGAATACACCGAGTTTGGCGCAGGCTTTAAAATAGCCCTTCGTGACCTTGAGATACGCGGTACGGGTAACCTGCTCGGAGCTGAACAGCACGGTCACCTTGACAGTATCGGATACGACCTTTATATAAAGATACTCAACGAGGCGATTCTTGAAGAAAAGGGCGAGGAGGCAAAGCCTAAATTCGAGTGCTCTGTGGACGTTAATTTTGATGCGTATATACCTGAAAAATACATCAAAACAAGCTCGGGCAGAATGGAAATGTACAAGAAGATAGCACACATCGAAAACGGAGAGGACTTTGACGACGTAGGCGATGAGCTTATCGACCGTTACGGTGATCCGCCAAAGCCCTGTATAAATCTTTTATACGTTTCCCTTATGCGAAATCTTGCAGGAAACGCAAGATTTACAAAAATCGAGCACAGAGCAAATATCATCACTCTCTTCCCTGAACACATTGACTTCAGGGCATGGTCTGAAGTAAACGAAAAATATAAGGGAGCATTTTTGCTTTCAGCTTCGTCAAAGCCGACGATAATTTATCGGCCGAGAAAAGGCGACGACCCGCTTGAACTTATATGCGACATGCTTACCGATTATATCAAATTACTCGAAGAAAATATTGAACAAAAGGAAGGTTAAACAAATGTTAAAGAAGTTTCTTTCGATAGTCCTTGCACTCATTATGCTTATCTCTTTGTGCGCTTGTGCAAACGATGACTATGCAATGAAGTACAAAGGCACAACGATATCTGAAAACGAATATCTCTATTGGCTTTCGTCCTATAAGGGAGTGTTTCTCCTTAATTATTTAAATAACAATGACTCAAATGAAGTCTGGACAAGCGAAATCAGCGATGGCGTAACCGTTGAAGCTTTCCTTGGTGAAATAGCAAAGGAGAACATCAAAAACAATCTCGTTTGCTTAGAGCTTTTTTCAGAGCTTGGACTCAAGCTCGACAATAAAGCTGTAAACGAGGTGGACACATACGTTAACTCACTCGCTGAAGCAGCAGGCGGCGTTGACGCGTTGAACAGTTCGCTCTCTGCTTACGGTATAAACGATAAAATGCTCAAAAATATATACAAGCATAACGAAAAAATAGAAGCCGTTCAGGAAGCACTTTTTGCCGAGGGCGGTGAGCTTGAAATAAGTGAAGATGAACGCTACGATTATTTTGAGGATAACTATGTACGCGTAAAGCATATATACATCAACAATGTCAAGGATTTTGCGCGAGATGAAGAGGGCGACCTCATAATCGACAGCGACACGGGAACGTACAAGACCCGTGAGCTTACAGAGGAAGAAAAAAATGAAAAGAACACTCTCGGCGACCTTCTATACTCCGACATACTTGCCGGCGGTGATTTTGATAAGCTTATGGCGGAGCATACCGCAGACTCTTATATGAATATATACACCGACGGCTATTACGTAACGTCGGGCTCCGGGCTTCTCCCTACGACTCTTATAGAAAAAGCGTTTGAAATGTCCGATGGTGACGTTGCAAGAATTGACAGCGAGATCGGCATCCACATTATAAAGCGCGAGCCTCTTATCGAAGGCGCTTATGCCGACACCAACAACACAGCTTTTTTCGCGAATTTTGAGTCTACCCTTGAAAGTCTTAAGCTCACCGAATATCTTGCAGGACTCACGTCCGACGTTATCGTAAACGATGAAGTGATCGGCGCGTTCAGCCTCAGAACCTGCAGCGCAAATTACTCTTATTGATTCCACTTACCTTTACGGAGAACAATCATGAAAATACTGATGACTCTTATGGGTCTTGAAATCGGCGGCGCCGAAACTCACGTGGTTGAATTGTCCCGTGAGCTTGAGCGAATGGGACACACAGTTGTGGTAGCATCCTCAGGCGGCGTGTATGAAAAAGAGCTTTCCGATTGTGGTATAAGACATATAAATCTGCCTCTTGCAACTAAAGATCCGCTTTCGCTTATAAAGTCTTACTTCGGACTTAAAAAGCTTATAAAAGCCGAAAAATTTGATATTGTCCACTCACACGCCAGAATACCCGGCGCGATTTGCGGACCGCTTGCAAGAAAATTAAAGTTCAAGTTCATCACAACAGCTCACTATGACTTCAAGATCACACCCTTTTATAAAAAAGTTACCGATTGGGGCGAATATCAGCTCGCAGTCAGTCAGGACCTCAAAAACTACCTCATTAAAAATTACGGTGAAAACCCCGACAATATTTCCGTAACGATAAACGGTATTGATACCGACAAATTCACAAGCGATATTGATATTACTCCTATACTTGACGAGTTTTCTTTAGAAAAGAATGCAAAACGTGTACTCTATGTCGGACGTATAGATAAAGAAGTTGCACATGCAGCACTTGTGCTTGCAGAAAATGCCCACAAAATCGCCGAAAAGCACCCGGGTGTGCAGGTCATTATTGTTGGCGGCGGCACAGCTTTTGAAGAACTTGAAAACTATGCCAACAAGTCAAATATTATTGCCGGATACAAGTGTGTGACTCTGGCAGGTCCCCGCACCGACATATCAAATTTTACGGCTATGTGTGATGTGTTCGTGGGAGTATCGCGTGCAGCACTTGAAGCAATGGCGGCAAAACGCCCCGTTGTTCTTGCAGGCGCACAGGGGTATATG
>JAZNQU010000120.1:0-10683 GCA_045590315.1 Eubacteriales bacterium | reverse complement strand
AAATTGTTATATGATAAAATATAGTAAACAATAGGTAAAATATAGTAATTTATAGTTGGCAAATAAAAGTGGGAGACCTCATGAAACTTTTGATTGTTGGTTCGCGGAGTATAAAAGATTTTGATTTGTCAGGGTATGTTTCACCTGAAATAGACCTTATTATAAGTGGCGGTGCAAACGGAGTGGACTTGATAGCTGAAGAATATGCTGATAAACATAAAATCTCAAAGCTCATAATTCGCCCGAGGTATGATTTGTACGGTAAAGCTGCTCCGCTTAAGCGAAACGAAACAATGGTTGATTCAGCCGATGATGTGCTTGTGATATGGGACGGTGTTTCGCGCGGAACAAAGTACACGGCAGAGTACGCAAAAAAGAAAAACAAGAGTGTTACAATTGTGGAAGTTAAGTCTTAAAAATATTTCTCTTTAAAGCAAAAAAAGCGTCCGATGGACGCTTTTTATATTAACTTAACTATTATCTCTGCCGCTTCATCTGGCAGGAATCTTTTATAATCGCCACCTGATTTTATCAGTTCATACAATGCCGTTGAGCTTATGTCTTCATAGCCCTTTTCTGCCGGCAGTATTACTGTGTCAAGGTCGGGGTTGCGCTCACGATTGAACTGCGCCATTTTTACTTCGTACTCATAATCTGCAGAGTTGCGCGCACCTTTGACTACCGTGCATATGCCCTTATCCTTGCAATAATCCGCGAGCATTCCGCTATCGGTATCACACACGACGTTATCGAGGTGAGCGCATGCCGCTCTCATCATTTCAAGGCGGTCGGATATATCAAAGCGCGGCGTTTTTGCGGCGTTGATAAAAGCCGTAACGTAGATTTTATCAAACATTGCCGCAGCGCGTTTTATTATATTAACGTGTCCTTTCGTTATCGGGTCAAAGCTGCCCGGTACAAGTGCAGATCTCATTTTGAAAGTCCTTTCTGTCAGCGACTTCTTTTTAAAAGCGTGAGATGTATACGTCCGTATTTTGCCTGCTTGATAATTTCGTATGCACCGGCAAGCTTTTCGTCAGTGAGTATCTCGTCGTCTTCGCTTTCGCAGACTATTATACCGTCTTCACTTAAAATATCAGCAGCCGCTATTCTTTTGAGCACATCGGGGATAAGCTTCATTGCGTACGGCGGATCAAGGAATATAAAATCAAACTTATATTTGCCCTGTGATGCGCGGATATAGTCCTTATAATCCATTGTCAGCACACGGCATTTTTCAAATAAGCGTGTTTTTTGCGCGTTTGCCTTTATTATAGCTGTTGCTTCGCTTGAAACGTCGGTGAAGACAGCGCGCTCTGCACCACGGCTTAAAGCCTCAAGTCCGAGCTGACCGCTGCCGGCAAAAAGGTCGAGTACGTGCGCGTCCTCAAGCTCAAACTGTATCATACTGAAAAGCGCTTCCTTAACACGCTCTGCTGTCGGGCGTGTTGCATCCCCTTCAAGCGTCTGAAGCTTTACACCACGTGCAAGTCCTGTTATTATTCTCATATAATTTACCTTTCATCTACTTGTTTTTTGACAGATGAAGTACGATGTTCTCCGCATCTGTCTTCGATATTCCAATTACTTGCGAGAGCTCGTATACACCCGCTCTTTTTATTGCCGCAAGGCTTTTGAAATGCGCAAGCAGGCGCTTTGCTTTCGTCTTTCCGATACCCGGTATGTCTTCAAGCGTTGACGTTTTGACCGATTTACGCTTCGCGTTACCCATTCTTGTAATCGAATACCGGTGAACTTCTTCCTGCAGCTTGTAAATGAAAACAAACACCGATTGTTCTCTTGCTATTGCAATCTCATTTTCTCCGTCTGTCAGCGCACGCGTTTTGTGGTGCTCGTCCTTGACCATGCCGAATACGGGAATATCAAGCTCAAGCTCATCAATAAGCTCGCGTATCACTGAAACGTGTGCTTTGCCACCGTCAAGAAGAATGAGGTCGGGGATGTTTGAAAACGAGCCGTCAGGATCGCTTAAATGGGCAAGTCTTCTTGAAAGAGCCTCGCGCATCGCAGCGTAGTCATCCTGTGTATTTGTCGATATTTTAAAAGAACGGTAGTCGTTTTTCTTGAGTTTGCCGTTTTCGGCAACAATCATGCCCGCAGTTATATTGTCGTTTCCGAAGTTTGATATATCGTACGCTTCTATGCGCTCAGGCACAACTTCAAGTGCTAAAAGACTTGCAAGCTTTACAAGAACCGAGTTATCGTGTTCGCTTTGCTTTTCGTAAAGTCTTGCACTTTGCACAGCATTCTCATATACCATATCGCACAAAGCTTTCTTTTCGCCTTTTTGCGGTATTTGCAGATATATACGCTCTCCTGCGCGCTCAGTGAGAAAAGATTCAAGCATAGAAGCTTCTTCGTCTGCAAGCGGGAAATTCAGCAAAATCTCTTTGGGTATATACTCTCTCTTTAAGTAGAGAGACGACAGAAACGACGTGAGCGTTTCGCCGTTTATGATCTGATCGGCATTGAATATATGGTTTTCATTGTCGATAACTCTGCCCTCACGTATAAAAAATATGGAGAGGGAAGAACAGGTTTCACCGAAAAATACAGAAATAACGTCTTCTTCAAGCTCGGGTGAGCCGACGACCTTTTGCTTTTGCCATAAATTGCTTAAAGCCTTCATACGGTCACGATACCGTGCCGCCGCCTCAAACATAAGGTTTTCCGACGCTTGCTCCATCTTTTCACGCAGAGATCTCTCGGCTTCTTTGTATGAGCCTTTCAAAAATGCGAGTATCTCCTTGAATACCGCTTTGTATTCTTCAGAGGACACGTTCCCCGTACACGGAGCCAGGCAAAAACCGAGATGACTGTTGAGGCAAGGGCGGCTCTTGCCGATATCCTTCGGGAATTCCTTTGAGCAGGAAGCCACGCCGAAGGATTTTTGAATCGTCTGTATTATCAGATAAACAGCACTTGCACTCGAATAAGGCCCGAAATACTTTGCGTTGTCGTTTGCCCTTCGACGTGTCATCGTAATTTTCGGATAGGGCGAGTCAAGATTTATTTTTATATAGGGATATGATTTTGCATCCTTTAGCCTGATATTGTATTTTGGATTATACTGCTTAATAAGACTGTTTTCGAGCGTCAGCGCCTCCATTTCGGAGTCTGTGATGATATAATCGAAATTTGCAACGTTTGAAACCATTTTTTCGCATTTCAAATCTTTTTGCGAATCGCGGAAGTACTGCGAAACACGGTTTTTGAGCGCGCGCGATTTTCCGACGTATATTACCTTTGCGCTCTTGTCGCGCATAATGTATACGCCGCTTGAAAGGGGAAGCGTCAGTGCTTTTTCAAGTAATTCAGTTCTTTTAAGTGTTATAAATCCTTCTGCCACTGTGCTCCCTCTCTTTCTTTTGTAATTATTGTATACCGATTACAGGCTTATATAAGCAAAAAACGGACAGGGCTTGGAATTTACGCTTTAGGCGAAAAGACCGCACTCGTCCGAGTCAAAAACTGCCGCGGATTTCCGCGGCAGAGCATACTTATTCGCCGAAGCAGGAGTCTATAAGCTCGGCAAGGCCTTCAAGCGCCTCATCTTCATCGGGACCGTCGGCAGTCAGTGTAACTGTCATTCCCTTGACAACTCCGAGAGAAAGAACGCCGAGTAAGCTTTTCGCATTAACACGCTTGTCATCCTTCGTTACGGAAATTGAACTTTTATAAGAATTCGCCTTCTGTATGAAGAAGGTTGCCGGTCTTGCGTGCAGACCGTAAGTATTCTGGATAGTAACCTCACGTGTTTTCATATAATGCTTTATCCTTTCTGAACTCCTGTTTGAAAAACGAATATATAATAATTATGTAGCTGATTTTTGTACTAACAACTCTATACTAAAGAGTATACCAAAAAATCGAGCATAAATCAATAGAAATTTTATATTCGTTTTCACCAAAAAAAATCAGACTTTGAGCGATTTATGAGACATTTTGACAAAAATATGCCAAATTATGACACTTGTATGATATCCGTTACGGTTACAGTGACAAGTATTTTACCGCTTTGGATTGAAAGTTCGCTTCCGGGAGCGATATACTTTGTATCGTTAAGAAGAAAACCTTCCTTTGAGAATACGCCTTTTGCTTCCAGAATACCGCGCATATCGCTTCTTCCGTTTACAGACGCACTTTTTACGTATTCGCCGTCTGCAGTCATATGGAACTCTTCTGCAGGCTCAAATACAAAACCGCCCTGAAGCACGCCTAAGCGCTCGCCTGTAGAGGATATATAGAAAACATCGCCTTCCGCAAAAAAGTCTTCGCTGCTTTCCTTGATATCGGAAACGTAGAAGGAAACTCTTGCAGTTTGCTCCTCGCCTGCGTTTTTGATAACGTCAACAAGCTGGTATCTGAGCGCAAGTCCCACTATACAGCCGATAAATATTATTACTATCAGTAAATCTATTCCGTTGAAACGGACCTTTGTTTTGTTTGCCATGTAATCAGCCATCCTTTCTACAGATCACTTATTTGAGTTCGGTTATCTGAGTGCAGTAAGATGTTCCTGCGTATTTTGGCAGGCGGATGTAAACAAGTGAGCCTACCGATATATCAAAACCGTTTATACTGTATCTTCCGCTTGCCGGATTCTTTTCTGCAACGGCGTTTACAACGAAAGAGAGATTTGAGTGTTCAGGATAGTCGGCGGCAAGAGATTTGCCTGTTTCTGCGTCATACGTTGAATACTTCGAGCCTTCATAATAGAAGTCAACAACTTCGCCGAGATTATACTTTGACGTGCCCTCAACAAGGATTTCTCCGATGTTATCTTCGGCATGAGATATAAGCTCGTCGCGTTCGTCTTTAACTTCGAGTGTGAACTGGATATTTACCGCGTTGCCCGAAACTTCGTCGGATGAGCTTGCGCTGAAAACAAAGATGTATGCGGCAAATGCGATTACTACAAGTATTATTACGCATATGAGTAAGTCAATTACGTTGAATCTGCGTTTTTTATTTATCTGTTGCATATATAAGCTTCCTTTCTTTATTTTAAGTGCGCGTTGATCTGTGGCATCTTCGGGTAGCGGTAGTTAAGCCTATAACAACCCAGAAGATGAGGTACACGCGGTAATTATACCAGACATAATCGGTTAACCCCTGCGCAAGTACCGCTATTATGCCGCACATAAGCGCGCTTGCGGCAAGCTTCGTTTTGCGCGTTTCATATTTGCTGAATGTAAAAACGCTCTGAGTGTATAAGAGTATCACTATAAGGAAAATTATAAGTGCCAGCGCACCGTGTTCTGTGATTATCTGGAAAAACAGGTTGTGCGAGTGGGGAGCCGATTCTATACCCGAAAGCGAATACTTGGGGTATACTTTGGAAAACGCCGGCAGTCCTGTACCGATACCGGTAAACCAATAGTCTTCAAGCATTCTTGAAACGCCGGTCCAGATATTGACTCTGTATGAGGTTGAGGAGTCGGCAAGGTTTCCGATACTTGAAAATCTTGTTATTATAGACTCGGGGAGAACGAACGGTAAAAACGGAATGAGCACTAAACATGAGATGAGTGCGGCAAAAATCTTTTTGCTGTATATTAACAAAAATACTATTATTCCGAACAAAAATCCGAGCCATGCTCCGCGGGACCAGGTAAACACAAGGCATAAAACCGAAGAAGCAAGCGTTAAGAGCGCCGCCGCCTTCATATTGCGGCTTGTGGATATTACCATCAGCGCAAAAGCCAGGGGTATTAGCATTATCAGGTATTCGGCGAGAACGTTCGGGTTTTCAAAGGTTGATACTACGCGTCCGGAAATGTCCGAGAACATCTCTTTGTCGTGCCACGTGTCCGCGCCAAATCCGAATACGTATTGGAGCACGCCGTAAGCTGATACTACAAACAGCGAAGCCGTCATGCCGTACAGACATTTGTTAAGCCACTGTCTTGTTCTTATAAGATTTGCGCACAGAAAATAGCCAAGAAGAAATACAGTGTAAATAAGAGCAGGCTTTATGCTTCCTGTTGGATCGGGGGAAATGAAGCCGCCAAATAAAGTCAGTACTGAAAATACACTTATCATTGCGTCGTTAAGACTGAATTTTACCGATCTTTTGCCGCACAACAGCTTTATAGCAAAGCATATAGTCACGTAAAGCGTGAGGACTGCCAGAGCCATTGTGGGTGCAAAGGGAGCTAAAACTACAAGAAGTAAAACTCCGAATTCGGGTATCATAAGCACACTGAACGCGCCGATGAGTCCGATTATCGCCGCAATAATATACAGCGGATCAACAGCTATACTCAGAAGACCGAGTATCATTCCGAGTATGAACGGAGTATACAGATGATCCCTGCGTGTAATGTTTTTTGTAAAGCTTTCGCGGTTTGCACCGATTATATCAAAAATGACAAATGACATAATACGGCTTTCTCTTAAAGCTTCCGCCAGCGTCTGATTTGAGAAAATCAGCGGAAGAGCCATTATCATTAAAACCGCACCGACAAGAACGGTTTTATAATCGAGATTACTGAGTCCGTCGCCCATAAGCGCGGCTTTGATGAAGAATACAATCTCTATATAGAGACCGAAGGACACGAAAAATACTCCGTGTACCTTTTGTGCACAATAAAGCACCGTGTCAATAAAGTAAGAGATCTTTGAGAGTATCAGACTTTGCTCGATAACACGGGCAACCCATTGCTTAACGGGGCGCGAAACTCTTTCACTCCACTTTAATTTTTTAAACACTGTACACAGCCCGCTGTTCTGCGAAGCTATGTTTTCGCTGTCGTAGGAAGTGGCGATTTGTCCGAAAAAGCCTCTTTCAAGCTTTTTGTATACCCAGTCTGCAATAAACAGCAGAAAAGAGATTATCACACTGCTTTTTATATAATCGGACAAGCTCTTTTTCTTGTTTGTATTATTATCCAAAAGCTTATATCTCCTTTCCTTTCTCTTTGTCAAGTAAATCGGGACGCTTATTTTTCGTTTTTTCAAGCGCTGCTTCTTTTCGCCAGGCGTCTATTTTTGCGTGATGCCCGCTCAACAGTACCTCAGGTACAAGTCTTCCCCTGAAATCGTACGGGCGTGTGTACTGCGGATACTCAAGCATTCCCGAGGCGATACTTTCAAGCTCGTAGCATTCGGCGTCCGACAGCACACCGTCGATCATGCGCGAAACGCAGTCAACAAGTATACAGGCAGGTAACTCGCCGCCTGTAAGCACGTAGTCGCCGATAGATATTTCCTCGTCAACTATTTCGTCTATAATACGCTGGTCAACGCCCTCGTAATGTCCGCATAGTATTATGAGATTATCATATTCAAGCAATTCTTTGGCTTTATTTTGAGTAAGAACGCTGCCCTGAGGCGACATATATATGACTCTGCGGCGCATCGGCGGCATATCCTTCATGGATTCAAGTAAGGCGCTGTAGCAGTTGTATATCGGTACAGGGCTCATGAGCATACCCATTCCGCCGCCGTACGGTGTATCGTCAACGCGCCTGTGCTTGTTATCCGAATAATCGCGTATATCGTGAGTGTGTATTTCAATTATCCCCGCTGCTCTTGCCCTGCCGATTATACTTTCGGAGAGCACGTTTTCAACAAGGGAAGTGAAAAGTGTCATTATATCAAAACGCAAGGGTACAACCTCCGTCAGTCTTCAAACATTCCGGGAATAGGCGAGATCGTGATGCCTTTTTCGGTGTCTATCTCATATATAAACTCATCAACTCCGGGTACGAGCACCTCGCGGCCGTCTTCGGTTTTGATAACGTATATGTCTGAGGCGACACTTTCAAAAATATCGGTGAGCACTCCAAGCTTTTCTCCGTTTTCTTTTCTGAAAACATCAAGCCCTATCATGTCTGCGATAAACACAGAGCCTTCCTCTATCGGGATAAGCTCGCGCTCTGCGTATACAATCTTGTTTTTGAGCAGCATCGCGCTGTCAAGATCGTCGATTCCGTCAAACTTTACAAGAGCGCATTTTTTGTGCTCACTTGCGCTTGTTATATCGTATTTTACAAAACCTGTTTTCTTTTCGATGTATATACACGGAAGCCGGCAGAAGACTTCTACCGAATCACACCAGGATTCTATCTTCAAATTTCCGCGCACTCCGTGAGTGTTTATTATCCTGCCGCATTCGAGAAATTTGTCTTTAGCCTTTATATTTGTGTCGGACATACCGTTACCTCTCTTCTTATTTCTTCTATTATACTACATTTTTTGTAAAATGCAAGAGGGAGCAAAGTATTGATGAGTTTTGCTTATAAGCGCCTCTTTTTGCATATATTATACCCTGGGTGACATAAATATTTTAATAAGAACTTTTTGGAGGACTTATATGTCGGGTAAGATAAGAAAAAAATTCTTGGCACAATTCGTTGCATTTGCACTCATATTCGCCGCTATCGCAGGCTTTTTGGGATACACCGGATATATTATAGGAAAAAGCGATTACGCGTCGGGCGTGCCGGCAAGCGCTGATAAGGCAAAACAGATTATCATAGACGCAGGCCACGGCGGAGTTGACGGCGGAGCTACAGGAATAAACGGCAAGGTGGAAAAAGAACTCAATCTTGAAATTTCTGAAAAATTTGCCGCGTTTATGAAGCTTTTTGACTTTGACGTCATAGTCACCCGTACCAAAGACGTGTCTCTCGGAGAGGATGCGCCCAAGGGCAAAAAGAAAATGACAGACCTGATAAAGCGGCTTGAAATTGCAAACGCCAATCCCGAGGCTATTTTTGTAAGTATTCATATGAACAAATTCCCGCAAGAAGTATGCCGCGGTTTGCAGATATGGTATTCGCCGAATGACGATACGAGCAGAAGACTTGCCGACATAGTGAAAAACACGGTGCAGAGCAAGCTGCAAAATGACAACACAAGAGAGTGCAAGAAGGCAGGCTCATCCATATATTTACTTGATCGTATGAAAAACACGTCAATACTTGTTGAATGCGGATTCATTTCAAATAATCAAGAGTGCGAACTGCTTTGCGATAACACGTATCAACAAAAGCTTGCCGCCTCGCTTTCGGGCGCCGTGCTCGATTATTATAATAACGTAGGATGATTATTTGCAATAAGGAAGTGCTTCAAATATACTTTTTACGGGTATGATTTCAATATCAGAGTACTTATTTACGTTTATCTTTGCAATGTTTCTGTGAGGAACAAGTATTTTCTTAAAGCCTAAACGCGAAGCTTCCGATATGCGCTTTTCTATTTCCGTAACAGCTCTTACTTCGCCTGCAAGACCTATCTCGCCAACGGCGATAATGCTGTTTTCAACGGGGTTGTCGCGTGCTCCCGATATAAGTGAGAGGGCAACTGCAAGGTCGCTTGCGGGCTCGTCAAGGCGCAGACCGCCAACTACGTTAAGGTAAACGTCGTGAGTGTAGAATTTAAAGCCGAGTCTCTTTTCAAGTACAGCAATAAGCAGACACGCGCGGTTGTAGTCAATGCCGTTTGCCGTGCGCCTCGGAGCAGGGAATGAGGTCGGAGTAACGAGTGCCTGTATTTCTGCGATAACGGGGCGCGTGCCCTCCATAACGCATACTGCACAGCTTCCCGACACACCCTCGCGCCTGTCTGATAAAAGCATTTCCGAGGGGTTTGGCACTTCGCAAAGCCCCGAGTCGGTCATTTCAAAGAGGCCTATTTCGTTTGTAGAGCCGTAACGGTTTTTTATAGCGCGTATCATTCTGTACGAGCGTATTTTTTCACCCTCGAAGTAGAGAACCGCGTCCACCATATGCTCAAGCACCTTAGGACCTGCGATACCGCCCTCTTTGTTGACGTGGCCGACAAGTATTATGGATATTCCCTCGTTTTTAGCTTTGGTAATGAACGTAAGAGCCGATTCACGCACCTGTGCAACACTGCCCGGTGCGGAAGCGATGTTTTCGCTGTATATCGTCTGGATCGAGTCGATTATCATTATATCAGGCGAAAGCTTGTCCGATTGCTCGCATATGCTTGAAACGTTGGTTTCCGTCAGAAGGTAGAGACTGTCCGCTTCGCTTACACCTTCAAGTCTTTTTGCGCGCAGCTTTATCTGGTCCCGTGATTCTTCCCCCGAAACGTAAAGTACCTTTCTGCCCTCTTTGGCAAGAGTGCCGCATATCTGCAAAAGCAGAGTAAACTTACCGATACCGGGCTCGCCGGCAAGAAGAACGACAGAGCCGGGGACAAGTCCGCCGCCGAGAACGCGGTCAAGCTCGCCCATACCCGTGGTTTCGCGCTCTCTGTTTCCTACCTCGTAGTCACTGAATTTCACTACTGTGTTTTCGTACGTTGGAGTAACTCTCTTGACTTTCGCCGTCTTTTCTGCTTTTTCAAGTTCTTTTTCGACTTCGACGGCGGTGTTCCACTCGCCGCAAACAGGACACTTACCGAACCATTTGGAGGCGCTTGCGCCGCACTCGGCACATTCAAATAAAGTCTTTTGATTTTTCATTTTGATAATTCCTTACGGCAGAGATTACTTGTTTTTCTTGATTTCCGCTTCGCGGATGTATGAAAGCGAGAACGTAAATTCGCAGAACTTTCCGTATTCGCTTCTCACGCTTATCGTTTCTTCGTGTGCGTCGATTATGGTCTTGGCGATATACATACCGAGTCCGACTCCCGTTTTATCAAGTCCGCGGCTCTTGTCGCTCTTATAGAAGCGGTCAAACA
>JAZNQU010000119.1:0-4187 GCA_045590315.1 Eubacteriales bacterium | reverse complement strand
TTTTCTTGCCTTACAATGCCCATGTTTTTGACCATTCGGCTCCTTTTTTGTTTACCATACTAAAAGCGCGGTGATTATATAAGGAGCTTCTTCGTTTCGTATACTTACGTTTAAATTAAGAGTATGTTCGCCCGGATTATCATCAATTTCCGTTGCAAGCAGAAGCGGATGGTATCCGCGCTGGTTCTGTATACGCTCGTGGTTGGAATCAATGCTGTATATAAGGCGGTTATCCGAACCGTATTCGGCAAATAGTGCTACGTTGTTGCCGGTGAATTTGAGTGTCAGAGAGTTGTTTGCTTCACTTGGATAAATGTAAGAGCTGTAGGGATTTGCTGTTTTCCAATAAGACTCGGTTGAGACGGCAAAATTTTTGTTTTCGGTAATCTCAAGCTCGTCAATTAAATACATTTTCGGAGTGAAATCGATATCGGAAAGCTTCTCGGGAAGCTCTGAGATAACAGTCTCGGTACCATATGCTTCGCCGTATATAAGATCAGACTCGAGAAATTCTTTTACAGCTTCAAAATAAAGCGCGTATCCTCTATCCGTCGGGTGAACAATGTCGATAAAATATTCTGCCCATTTTTCATCATTCGTATAATCAAGTGATGAAGAGAGCACGCCGCCGAGATTTATTGAAGAAAATTTGTAGTGTGCGGCTACCTCTTCGGCAGCAAGTGCCTGGTCGTATAAATTGCCTGCACCCTCACGCACGTGAGTCTGGTCACTTACATACAGAGCGACAATATCACAGTCGGGGCTGTTTTCTTTTATCTGCCTGACAATGCTTTCATAATAAAGCTTTGTGCTGTCATAATCCGTGGAGCAGTACACGTCGTTTATCGAGAGTTCAATAAAGACTAAATCAGGATCAAGCGCAATTACATCGTGAGCGCATCTGAACGCACCGAGCATAGAGCCGCCGGCGCTTATCGCGCTGTTGTAATTGTTGATTTCTGCATCGGGGAACGTGTCTTCAAACCATTTTGACGTAAGAGCTCTGAGAGAGCTTGTTTCGGTATCGCTTGCCCCGTAGCCTGATGTAACTGAGCCGCCGAAATATACGACGTTTAATTTCTTTTCTTGTGTAAGCTTGTAATATGTATTATAAAGAGGCTCGCGGGTATTTATATAAGGCGCGTAGCTTATAGTCTGCTCTTTGATTTTCCCTGAGAATTCATCGCCGTCAGAAAGCGTTGTCTTGGTTCTCAGCACGGTATTTAAGAAAACGTCCGTTGCCTCTCTTATTGCGTAAGCATTTGCGCCGCAAATAGTGATATCGCCTGTTGCAACTTTTATAAGATAGGTATCGGGTGAGGGGGAAGAGTCGCATTTCAACATCACGTTAAGGGCACCCGCTTCTTCGCGTAACTGATATCCCGTAAGCTCTGTAAATCTCCTTGCAAAGTCGTTCTTGAGTAAGTCGTACGACTCGTCGGTTGCCGTGGAAATTACGTTAAAGCTTTTGATATCAACTCCCGATACTTTAAGGCTTTTTATGCTGTATTCGTGTCGGTAGGTATAATCCAACAACTTCGTTAAGTTTCCGCTTGTATAGTTTTCTATAACATAGTTTACCGCATTCACGGTAGCCTCTTCGCTGCCGCCGCAGATTACGACGTTACCGTCGTTATATTTTACGGTGTAGTCAAGATTCAAAAGAGAGCTTGCGGCAATTTGCGACTGTGTTCGGTTAGTGTTTCCGATAAGTATCTCTTTTTTGCCAACTTCCGTATTGGTAATATCTCCTGCAAGCTTTGCGCCGGGCGCAAGAGCGTGTATTCTTTCAGCGGCCTGAGATACGGCACTGCCATCCTTTTCGGCGAATATTATATCATATTCGGTGATGTCTATTTTCTGTGCTCCGCACGAGCATAAAACAAAAATTACAAATGTAAGCAGAGCAAGTGCGGATAATAGCTTTCTTAGCATAAGTTTTCTCCGTTTTTCGTTATTTTCTGCCACGGATATTTTAACATAACAGCGAAAAAAAGTCAAGTTTTGATAAAAACAGAAAACAGGCGCATTATACAGTGCGCCTGTTTTTTTATAATAATTATTATGATGCGTAGTAATCAGCGATTTCCTTAACAAGACCTTCGAAGTAATCTTCGCGAGAAGCAAACCATGAAGTGAACGTATTGGTCTTAGAAGCAACGATCTTAGCCATGTCATACGGGGTAAGCATTGTTTCGTTCTGATAGATCGCGGTCTCGAGTACAATGTCAACCATGTCACGTGTTTCGGGATCGGACGTTGACTTAAGGTCAAGTGTTATGTCATAGTAAACGGGGCGGACTCTGTTATAGCCCTCGATTGCCATAGCTTCGAGAATTATACCCGTTTCATCAAGCTGTTCGTTTGTGATCGGAACGTAAACGCATGATGAGAAAGAAGGACCTGAACGGCTGTAATAACGTCCTTGGTCTTCATCAAGCATAGGGTAAGGAACTATACTTGCTTCAAATTCAAGACCGCGGTTCATTTCAAGCCAGTAAAGCATCGTGTCTCTCATGAGAAGTCTGCCGTCTTCAAAGGCTTTATTGTGAGTTCCGTAGTTTGTGCCGTAACTCCAAGCATTTACACCGTCGAAAAGTTCAATCATTTTATCAAGTATTTTGACCGTTCTTTCTGTACCGAGGTTAAGTACGGGCAGATTATCTTCATCTGTTATTACAGTCTGACCGCCCATACCGAAGTAGAGCGCAGGATGCATTTCCCAGTACCATCCGGCAAAGCCCGTACGGTCTTCTTCATTTTCCCATTGGGTACTACCGTTTAGGTCGGAATAACCCTGTTTGGAAATCTCGATAAGCTTGTCGATAGTCCAGGTATAATCGTAAACGTCCTGCCAGGGGTAGTCGATGTCAAGGTCATCGAAAAGCTCCTTATTAAACATGATAACATTCGTTGCGTTGTATGTAGAAAGGCTGTAGTCGCCTGCCATAAAGTATACCTTGCCGCTGAAGTTTACGGTTTCAGCGAGGCTTGTATTCCAATAAGGCTTTGTATAATCAACGTATTCAAGCTCGTTCCAGTCTATAAAGTAACCGTCGAGTATCATCTCGGTCATCGTCTGGTCCTGTTTGCCGTTGAATATATCATACGTACTGTCGTCAGATAAAATAAATCTTTTTATCTCTCCCGCAGGATTGTCCAGAGTGGAGTTATCTCCCTCCATCTGAACGTTGAATTTTTCTTCTATTGCGACCTTGCGCTGATAAACGGCATCGTTCATCAAGTCACCCGTTTCATAGTCATAATAGGTTGTGCCGGAAGAATTTTTGCCGCTGTAAGTACGAAATTCGTCGTTATTCATATCAATCTGCGGAAGATCATCAATAGAATATTCCGAGGTGTTTGTATCCTCTTTTTTCGTTTCAACAGGAGTTGTTACATCTTCATCTGTCTTATTACACGATACAAGAAGGGGAGTAAGCATGAGAATAAGTGCGAGTATTAGTGCAATTTTTTTCATTTGTTTCTCCTTTTACTTGTGTCAGGAAACATTCCCGATAATACTATACTTGATTTTACCATATATTATATAAAAAATCAAGAGGCAAATAAAAAACAGACCTGTTTTTTACAGGTCCGTTTTTGCTTTTCTTACTATGTATTATGCTCCGTAGAACGCTGTCATTTCCTTAAGGTCTCTCTTGAAAGGTCTTTCGTTATTTGCATACCAGGATGCGAAAGAATTGAACTGGTTGTTTATAAACGATGTGAAAGAGCTCGAGTTAATGAAGTTTTCATTCATGCATGTGGAGGTTTCAAGGATGATATCAACCATGTCGATTGTTTCTTCATCGGGAGCGGATTTAAGGTCAAGGTGTACGTCGTAGTAGAGGGGTCTGAGCTTATTGTAGCCCTCTATAGAAAGTGCCTCGAGAACGATGCCTGTTGCTTCAAGGTCGTTATTTGTGGTAGGAACCCAGAACGCCGAGGCGCAGTTTGCAGCACTGCGGCAGATATATTCGCCCTGGTCCTCGTCAAGCATAGGATAGGGAACGATGCCTGCATCAAACTCAAGCTCACGGTTTGTTTCAAGCCAGTAAAGGAAGGTGTCTCTCATAAGAAGTCTGCCTTCGTTAAAAGCATTGTTGTGAACTGTATATGTAGTCATTTCCGAGAACGCGTTTCTGCCGTCGAAGATCTCAATCATCTTGTCAATGATCTTAACT
>JAZNQU010000118.1:0-2770 GCA_045590315.1 Eubacteriales bacterium | reverse complement strand
CGAATTGAGTATCGAAAAGCCGCCCGTTCCTGCAGTACCAAAGCTTAACGTCAGTGATTCAAAGAGATTAATGCCGCCTAAAAGAAGCAGTATAACCTCTATGAGTGTTAGCATGATATAAATGCCGTAGAATATCTTTGCCGTCTGGCGCACTTTTGGTACGATTTTGCTCACAGACGGTCCCGGGCTCTCCGCCTTTATAAGATAAAGGTTGCTTCCGCCCGAAAGAGGAAGTATCGCAACAAGGAAAACGAGCACCCCCATACCGCCTATCCAGTGCGTAAAGCTGCGCCAGAAAAGGAGACTTTACGGCAGTGCTTCAACGTCGCGCAGGATTGACGCGCCCGTTGTGGTAAAGCCCGAAACGGTCTCAAAAAACGCATCTGCATAACTCGGTATCGCACCCGACAGATAAAACGGAAGCGCGCCGAAAATACTTATTATTATCCAAGAAAGCGCGACCGTAACGAAGCCCTCTTTGGAGTACATCGCTTTATTTTCGGGCGCCCTGCAGGTCATAGCTATACCGAAAGCAAGGCAGAGCGCTATGCACAGAGCAATATATTTTAAATAGAATATCTCACCGTAGATTAGTGCGACAACGGCTGACAATAAAAGGCAGACCGCTTCAATATTGAGCACCCATCCGAGAGTGTATGCCATCATTTTGTAATTCATATTACTCTCCAACCTTAGGCTTTTTCAAGTATGTCGCTTATATCCTCAAAGCCCCTGTGAGTTGTTACGATAACAACCGTGTCACCCTTTTGTATCACGTCACGTCCGCGAGGAATTATGATACTGCCGTTACGGTTGATGCAGGCTATGAGTATATTCTTTTTAAGATTCAACTTGTCGATGCTTACAGCCGTTATCGGCGAATTTTCTTTTATTCTGAATTCAAGCGCCTCAGCCTTATTATCGAGTATCATATGCATCGTTTCAACGTTACTGCCTATCGTGTTTTTCATCGCACGGATGAATTTTATGATATATTCGGCAGTGATGTCTTTGGGATATATGGTAGTATCCAGATCAAGTCCGCTTATAATCTCGTCATACGCGATGCGGTCAATCTTTGTTACTATTTTGCCGCCCTGCATTTTGCTCTTTGCATACAGCGACATAAGCACGTTTACTTCGTCTATATTCGTAAGTGAAACGAACGACTCGGCGTGCTCTATTCCCTCTTCGAGTAAGACCCAGTTGTCCGAGCCGTCGCCGTGAATGATCGTCGCTTTGGGAAGAAGTTTGCACAGCTCGTTGCATCTTTCCTGATCCTTGTCTATTATCTTAACGTCAATACCCGACTGCAAAAGCTGGCCCGCAAGATAGTATGCGGTGGAGCCGCCGCCAACGATTATCGTATTTTTTACACGGCTTGTCTTTATCCCAATCTTTTTAAAGAACTGTGAGCAGTTTTGTATCGACGAAACTATACTCACAAGATCGCCCTCTTTAAGCACGAAATGACCGCCGGGAATAAAGGCGTCATCCCCTCTTTCAACACCGCAGACAAGCACGTCGCAGTTAAGCTTTGCAACTATCTCCATAACCTTTAAGTCGTGAAGCACACATCCCTCGGGTATACGGAATTTGAGTATTTCCACTCTTCCCTTTGCAAACGTGTCTATCTGTATAGCCGACGGAAGTCTTAACACGCGTGCAATTTCACTTGCCGCCGCCTGCTCGGGATTGATTATCATAGCAAGGCCGAGATCTTCCTTGAATACACTTAATGCTTTTGCGTATTCGGGACGTCTGACTCTCGCAATAGTCTGGCAGTTGCCCAACTTCTTCGCAATAAGGCACAACAAGAGATTAAGCTCGTCCGACCCCGTTACGGCGATAAGCAGGTCAGCGTCCTTAACGCCTGCTTCGACAAGTATGTCGAGGTTTGCACCACTTCCGACAACGCCCATTACGTCAAACTGCCCGACCGTGTCCGATACGGTGGCTTGATTTGTATCTATGATTGTAACGTCATTATCATGCTCACTGGCAAGCTCTTCGGCAAGCTTCTGACCGACCTTTCCGCTTCCAACAATAATTATTTTCATAATATATCCTTTACTCTTTTATATACTATATATATTATGCTTTATATTTTAGCATATATAGACTTTAAAGTCAAGAAATTCTGCATTTGCAAAAAAAGTCAAACGGTTTCGTTTTATACTTGACACAAAGACTTTCAAATGGTACAATTATTTGTAGTATTTGAAAGGATAATTCAGATAATGAACAACGATCAGAAATTCGTAAATCCCGGAAAAAATCAGAGCGTAACTGTTGACGGTGTAAAGTACAGACGCCTCTGTATAAAAACTCACGTTATTACAAATGAAGATAATATTTCAGACGTTTGCGAAAAATACGCAAAGCCGCTTGCCGAAAAGGGCGACACGTTAGTCATAAGCGAAAAGGCTGTGGCCTGTACGCAGGGGCGCGCTATTCCTCTTGCAGACATCAAGCCGAGAAAGCTTGCTCACTTTTTATCAAAGCACGTAACAAAAACGCCCGTCGGTATCGGTCTTGGCATGCCAGAAACTATGGAGATGGCTCTTCGCGAGTGCGGAACGCCGAGAATACTTTTTGCAGCGGCGGTATCTGTTATCGGTAAGATATTTGGAAAAAGCGGTTGGTTTTACATTGTAGCCGGCGACCGTGCGCGCAGTATTGACGGCCCATGTCACTATACTCTTCCCCCGTATAACAAATACGTGGTACTCGGACCCGAAAACCCTGCCAAGACTGCATCAGATATTGC
>JAZNQU010000117.1:0-4107 GCA_045590315.1 Eubacteriales bacterium | reverse complement strand
AAGGACGCATGCCTGATGCTTGTCGAAAAATATAATTCAAAGCTTCCGGGTAATATGGAAGAGCTTTTAAGTCTGCCGGGTGTCGGCAGAAAGATTGCAAACCTTTTGCTTGGCGACATATTCCACGTGCCGGGTATCGTTGCCGATACTCACTGTATCCGCATTTGCGGACGGCTTGGCATGTATGACGAAAAGCTTAAAGACCCGACAAAGGTCGAAAAGATACTCGCTTGCCTCGTTTTGCCAGAGTATCAGACCGATTTTTGCCACAGAATTGTACAGTTCGGCAGAGACACCTGTACGGCTCGCTCGCCGAAGTGCGGCGAGTGTCCGCTGTCGGCGCTGTGTGCAAAAAATAATAATGAGAGGTGATATTTACGGAAATCACAACTGCAGAAATACTGTGCGTAGGCACAGAATTGTTGATCGGCGACATCGTAAACACGAATGGGGCATACATATCAAAGGCTCTTGCCGAAATGGGTATCAGCCAATATCATCAGAGTGTGGTGGGTGACAATCCTGCAAGACTCACAGAGGCGCTCTCCGAGGCTCTTAGCCGCTCTGACCTTGTCATCACAAGCGGAGGGCTCGGCCCGACGTATGACGATCTGACAAAAGAGACGGCGGCAAAGCTTATGGGGCGCAAAATGCATATGCACGACGAAAGCCTTGAAGCAATAAAGACCTATTTTGAAAAAACGGGCAGAGTCATGACGCCGAACAATGAAAAGCAGGCGCTTGTGCCCGAAGGCTCGGTGGTGTTTAAAAATCTGAACGGAACGGCACCGGGTATTGCAATCGAAGACTTCACCCGAGGCAAGATAATCGTTATGCTCCCCGGTCCCCCCAGAGAGCTTGAGCCGATGTTCAAGGATGAGGTAATGCCCTATCTGATGAAATTTACTTCTTTCGTAATGCTCAGCCGGAATATAAACATTTTCGGGCTCGGAGAATCGAGTGTGGAAACGATATTAAAGGGTCTGATGAAAGAATCTTTAAATCCCACCGTCGCACCGTACGTTAACACAGGAGAAGTAAGACTCCGCGTTACCGCACGCTCAGAAACGCGCAAAGAGTGCGAAAAGCTGTGCGACGACATGATTGAAAAGATAGAAGCAACAGAAGTCGGCAAATATATCTACGGTATTGATGCAGACTCGCTTGAAAGGGCGCTTTTGTCAAAGCTTTGTGAGAAAAATCTCACTATTGCAAGTGCCGAAAGCTGTACGGGCGGTCTTATCGCAAAAAGGATAACCGACCTGTCAGGCTCATCTGAGGTTTATCTTGGAAGCATCGTTTCATATGCAAACGAGGTAAAAGAAAACCTGCTCGGTGTACCGCATGAGATACTTGAAGCTCATGGTGCGGTAAGCGAAGAAACGGCTCTTTGTATGGCTCGCTCGGCACGCGAAAAGCTCGGAGCAGATATTGCTCTTAGTACAACGGGTATCGCCGGACCGACGGGCGGAACGCCCGACAAGCCTGTAGGACTTGTCTACATTGCAGTTTCCTCAAAGCGCGGTGAAAGAGTAAAAAAATTAAACATCGCTCCGGGCAGAAACGTGCGCGATTACGTCCGCTATCTTGCGGCAAGCAACGCGCTTTATCTTGCACTTGAAGAAATAAGCGCACTTTAACACGTATAATGATTTTCCATCAAGAAAGGAATGGTAACAGACAATGAACGCAACAGAACTTAAGAAAAAAATCTCGGAAAACGGTTTTGAAGAGATATTTACAACTCTTTACGGAAAAGAAAATCTCGCTGTGGCAAACAAAAGATACATCCGTGCTATAGACGAGTTTGAAAAGGAATTCGGCACGGGCAGAGATCTTGAACTTTTCTCGGTTGCAGGAAGAAGTGAAATTTCGGGAAACCACACCGACCACAACTACGGTAAGGTCATCGCCGCATCAATCGACCTTGATATTATCGCCGTTGCCTCAAAAAGAGATGACAAAATGATCAATATCAAGAGCGAAGGCTTCCCGATAGACAAGGTTGACGTATCCTCTCCCGAGCCCGACGAAAAGAACTTTTTCAAGTCAGGCGCAATAATTTCAGGTATGGCACGCGGTTTTCTCAATAACGGATACAAAATCGGCGGTTACGATGCTTATACGACCTCGAACGTATTCAAGGGAAGCGGACTTTCTTCAAGTGCCGCTTTTGAAGACATGGTTGGAAACATTCTCAACTATTTCTACAACGACGGAAAGGTTGAAAACCCCGAGATTGCAAAGATTGCGCAGTATTCCGAAAACGTATTCTTCGGCAAGCCCTGCGGTCTTATGGACCAGACGGCGTGCGCCGTTGGCGGATTTGTCGCTATCGACTTCAAGGACCCGAAGAATCCCATTATCGAAAAGCTTGATTTTGACCTCACAGGTGCAGGATATTCGCTCTGTATCGTAAACACGGGCGGAAACCACGCCGACCTCAACGACGATTACGCTTCCGTTCCTGCTGAAATGAAGGCGGTTGCCGCGCATTTCGGCAAGGAAGTGCTCCGCGAAGTAGAGGAAGACGCGCTTATCGCCGCTATTCCTGAGCTTCGCGAAAAGGTAGGCGACCGTGCAATAATGCGCGCGCTTCACTTCAAGGAAGAAAACAAGCGTGTTACATATCAGACAGAAGCACTCAAGAAAAACGACCTTGATACATTCTTCAAGGGCGTACACGAGTCGGGAAATTCAAGCTTCAAGTATCTCCAGAACGTATATACGACAAAGAACGTGTCCGAGCAGGGACTTTCTCTCGCGCTCTGCCTTGCAGAAAAGGTGCTCACGGACAAAAAAGCCGCATGGCGCGTACACGGCGGCGGCTTTGCGGGAACTATTCAGGCGTTTATTAAAAACGAAGACATCCCCGCTTTCAGAGAAATGCTCGACGGTGCATTCGGCAAGGGCGCGACTACAGTATTAAAGGTTCGCCCGTACGGCGCGATCAAGATTTCCTTATAAGGAAAAGTTATGTCCGATTTTACCGCATTCTCGCTTTTTTCAGGCTCAAAGGGAAACGTTGCCTTTGTTGCCACGAAGAAAGCGCAGATACTTATAGACGCAGGGATGAGTGCGCGCTCGATTGAAGCCTCGCTTAATGCGCTTGGTACCTCTCTGTCTTGTGTTACCGATATTTTTATAACGCACGACCACAGCGACCACACAAAAGGTCTTGAGAGCATTTGCAAAAAGTACGATGTGAAGGTACATATGACAAAAGCTTCGGCTGATGTTGTGATAAGCAAGTCGCTAACGCCCTGTCTTGTACAAAAGAGTTGTCTGCATCCGCTTATTTACGAGTTTGATATAGAAGATTTGCACATATCGTCATTTGCAACACCGCACGACAGCAGGGCATCGGTCGGATTTGTAATAAAGTCCCCGACTCACACACTCGGCTATGCGACAGACCTCGGTTATGTTACAGACACTGTAAAAGAGCGCTTAATGGGTGTCGACTCGGTAATAATAGAAGCAAATCACGATGTTCTGATGCTTGAAGAAGGCCCATATCCGCGTTTTTTAAAAGAGCGTATACTTTCGCGCTTCGGGCATCTTTCAAACGAGGACTGCGCGGCTTTTTGCGCCGAGCTTGCCGAGGGCGGCACGAAACACTTTTTGCTTGCTCATCTTTCAGAGCAGAACAACATTCCCGAAGAAGCGTTTTTTACTGTATACTCAACGCTTGCGAACATAGAAAAAAGAGGCATCACTCTCGCGCTTGCCGAGCCTGACAGGCCTGTAAAATTAGTGTAAATCAAGGAAAAACTATGACTTTAAACATAATATTCGTCGGAAGCCTCAAGGAAAGCTTTTTCGCCGAGGCGGTACAGGAATACGAAAAAAGACTCGGCGCATACTGTAAGGTAAACAACGTCTATATAAAGGAAGAGCGCCTTTCCGACAAGCCGTCAGAAGCGGAAATTGCCGCGGCTTTGAAAAAAGAGGGCGAGCGCATACTCGCGTCTCTTCCTGCGCGTTCGTATAAGATCGCGATGTGCGTCGAGGGAAAGCAGTTGAAAAGCGAGGATTTTGCCGGAGTATTCGAGTCTACAGCAAATAACGGCTAAGTCGGAGGCCAAGCGGTCTTAGGAAGACAAG